>SKJK01000347.1 GCA_007121995.1 Desulfobulbaceae bacterium | reverse complement strand
TCGGTGGGATCAATTTGCCGCCAGAAGGTTGCCAACAGTTCAGCGTAGCTGATCCGGTCAGGATCATACACCACCTCAATCACTTCTAAATGACCGCCGCGGGCATAATTTTCATAGCTGGGATTTTCGGTGGTACCGCCGGCGTACCCGGAACGGACTTCGAGTACACCGTCGAGTTTTGCAAAGGGCGGCTCCATACACCAGAAACAGCCACCGGCAAAGAGGGCTGTCTGTAGGTTGTTCTTGTCCTCTTTACCGGGATCAGATTGCGTTGCGACCGCTTCTTTGTTGCCGCTGTTTGAAGCAAATACAACACCTGCTGCCAGTAAAAGACATATCAGCGAAAAGGTATGGAATGAAAGCATGGTAAGCTCCTCCTGATTCAAAATCCAATTGTGTTTTCCGGGAAACTTTCCCTTTAAAGGATAATAATCTTTTTCAAACCTGCCAGCCTAATAAATTTTCTGTAACTCTCCTGCCTGCCGCCTATAAACGGTTTAGTCAGTCACCTAGAAGGAAAAACTTGCCAAAGATGAAGCCAGAAGATACATATTTAATGCGCTATCTGGTTCCGAGGTTTGGCATCATCGCAGCTGTCGACCCGCTGAGTTGATCAGCGCCCATCGGTGCCTGTCGCGATCCCACTGTCTCGGCCGAATTCTGTCGGCCTTGTTCTGGAGCGATGCCAACCGTGTCGCTCCTCCATCACAAATGAGGGAGGTTTTCATGAAACGACTGTGGATGCTGTTTGCAGGAATGCTCGTTCTGGCTGTGGGAGTTCCGGCCACAGAAGCGGCAGTCCGCTATGCCACCATCGGCACCGGTGGGGTAACCGGGGTTTACTATCCGGTAGGAGGTGCCATCAGCCGGATGGTTAATGCCAAGCGTGACGAGTACAACATCCGTGCCACGGTAGAATCCACCGGCGGTTCGGTATTCAATGTCAATGCTCTGATGGCTGGTGATCTTGAATTCGGCGTGGTGCAGTCTGATCTGCAGTATCATGCCTACAGTGGTCAAAATGACTGGGAAGGTCGTCCGCAGACTAAATTGCGGGCTGTGTTCGCCCTGCACCCGGAAATTGTCACCATTGTTGCCGCTGCAGACAAAGATATCAAGACAGTGGCCGATCTGAAAGGCAAGATCGTCAATATCGGTCAACCCGGTTCCGGTCAGCGCAGCAATGCTTTTGATCTCTTTGCTGTTGCCGGCATCGACCCTGATAAAGACCTCAAAGCCGAAGGCCTCAGGCCTGCGGAATCAGCTGGAATGCTCCAGGATAACCGCATTGATGCGTTTTTCTACACCGTAGGCCACCCCAATGGTTCAGTCAAGGAAGCTGCCGCCGGAACCCGCAAGGTGAATTTTGTTACTGTTCCCGAGGAGATGGTTGCCGAACTGACTCAAATGCATTCGTTTTATGCTTCTGCAGCCATTCCGATTCACCATTACCCGGGCGTTGCAAATGACGCCGATGTCCCCTCTTTTGGTGTCAAGGCAACTCTCTGCACCAGCGCCGATGTACCTGAAGATGTGGTATACGCCATTACCAAGGAAGTGTTCACGCAGTTGGAATCTTTCCGCAGCCTGCATCCAGCCCTGGAAGTGCTGACCCCGGAGAATATGCTCCAGGGACTGAGCGCACCACTCCATCCTGGTGCTGAAAGGTATTTTAAGGAAGCCGGCCTCATGTAATCGTTGGACCGCGCGGCCCGGATGGCAATCTTGTCGTTCGGGCCGTTTTTTTTTGTCGTACATGTTTGGCGGGTGCAAGTGGATGATACTCGTGCCCTGTTCTTGAATCCATTTATCAGCGTTTCAGATGTGGTCAGAAAGGATTACAGACAGGCGTTGAATCTCTGTATGAAAGCCTGATCGACCACGGATTGAGTGTTGGTCAATGGTTCCTTTCTGTCAACCTGTATGGGAGGGCTCCATGAGCAGTGCCGTTTCCGGCAAGGACGAAGGAGTGCGCCGGGCCCGGCGCATGGCTGAAGAGGAGGAGCTGGGGCTGCGTCGACCCAAGAACTGGGGGCGCTGGGTGATACCTGTCATCGCTTTGTGCTGGACTTTGTTCCAGCTTTCTCTGGCATCTTGGTTGCTGCTTGACTCCACCATTGTTCGGGCCATTCATCTGGCTTTTGCGTTTGCCATTGTTTTCCTCGGTTATCCAACCTTGCGGCGCAAGGTCGACATCCCCGGATTACGCTGGCTTGGTGAACGGAGCAGCGTCACCTTGCCTGATGTCCTCCTGGCTCTGCTGGCCATCGGCTCGGCACTGTATATTGTTTTTGACTATGAGGGCTTGGCAACCCGGGTAGGAGCACCGTTGCAGCGGGATGTTATTTGCGGGGTGCTTTTGGTTGTGCTTCTGGTGGAAGCAGCCCGCAGGGTTATCGGTCCGGCCCTGCCGGTGATTATTTTCGCTTTCACCCTTTATGCCTTTTATGGCCCGTACATGCCCGATGTCCTCGCTTTTAAGGGGGTCAGTGTCAATCGCTATATCTCCCAGATCACCCTGACCACTGAAGGGATCTACGGTATACCACTCCATGTTTCTGCCACCATCGTCTTTCTTTTTGTTTTGTTTGGTGCTTTGCTGCACAAGGCTGGAGGGGGGCGTTTCTTCATTGACCTGGCTATGAGTCTGCTGGGACGCTATAAAGGCGGACCGGCCAAGGCAGCGGTCCTCAGCTCCGGTCTGTCCGGACTGGTTTCCGGCTCCTCCATCGCCAATGTCGTTACCACGGGTACCTTCACGATTCCACTGATGAAGAAGGTCGGTTACCCAGCCAAAAAGGCAGCCGCCGTCGAGGTGGCAGCCAGCACCAATGGGCAACTGATGCCGCCGATTATGGGGGCAGCAGCTTTTATCATCGCCGAATATGTCAACATGCCGTATCTTGAGGTGTGCAAGGCAGCGGCTATTCCCGCCTTTGCCGCCTATGCCACCCTGTTTTTCATCACTCATGTCGAGGCCTCGAAGTTGGGGCTCAAAGGACTTCCCCGGGTCGATTTGCCCCGTTTTATCACCACTCTGCTGGGCGGTATGCAGTTCCTGGTCCCTCTGGGTGTTCTCCTTTACGAACTGATTATTTCACGGCACAGTCCGGATCTCGCCGCTTTTCGTGCCATCATGACCCTGATCCCTATCATGCTGCTGCAGCACGCCGCCCGCGCCTGGATTAATGGTGGCGATGTGCGGGCTGGACTGGTCCGTGGCGGCCGTGAAGTCTTGGAAGGCATGGTTGCCGGTGCCCGCAACATGGTGTCGGTGGCCATAGCCACCGCGGCGGCGGGAATTGTGGTCGGG
>SKJK01000064.1 GCA_007121995.1 Desulfobulbaceae bacterium | reverse complement strand
TGGCACCGGTATCTCACCCTCTTCGTTGGTGGCCGGAGTAACTCTGTCGGCAACCAGGACAGAGACCGAAAGCCGGTTCACCGTGCCGACCGGAAGGGTGGTCTTGGAGACAATTTTGCTGATTTCGTAATTGGTGGTGCGTTGAGATCGGCTCGAGGGGGGCGTAGCCCCCATACCCATGTTCGCATTCCCTTCGAGATTGGCCTGGACACCAGGTACACCTCCAACAAACTCAGTGCCAGATTGCTCTTCGCTCACCTGTTCGCTGCGGATGACCGGATCATCGCCGTCAAAAAATTCCTCTACTTTTTCCGTCTGTGAAAAATCCAGTGCTGCGGTGACCCGAACCATGGCGTTACCAGGGCCGAGTGACCTGTTGAGCAGAGCCTGGGCCCGCTCTTCAAGGCGCTGCTCGACCAGCAATTGAAATTCGAGCATGTCCGGAGAGAGCGAAAGGCCGGCCAGACCTCTGCCGTCTATCCGGGACAGAACGTTACCATTCTGGTCAACCACAGTCACTTGCTCGGGGTCCAGCCCTTCGATGGAACTGGAAACCAGGTGCAGGATACCTTCGATTTGCGATTCTCCCAGCCTTCTGCCATGAGCGAGGTGGACAAGAACCGAAGCAGTTGCCGGTTGCTGCTGATCCCTGAACAAACGTTTTTCCGGTAAGGCAAGGTGGACTCTGGCTGTTTCCACTGGACCGAGGGCGGCTATGGTTCTGGCCAGTTCTCCTTGTAACGCTCGTGCATAATTGACTTTTTGGACAAAATCGGTAATGGCAAATGATTGTTTGTCAAAAATTTCAAAACCAACCCCACCACCTTGAGGCAATCCGGCTGAAGCCATTTCGAGGCGGGTTTCATAGATATCTTTTGCCGGGACAAGAATGGTGCGGCCATTGTCGGTCAGGCGATACGGAATGTTTTCACTTTTCAGCCATTCGACCATGGCTGAGGCATCGGTTTGGGCAAGGTTTCCATAAAGCCTCTGGTAATCGACAGCTCTAGCCTGAACGATAATGAAGGCAAAGAGACTCAGGCAGATAAGCGTGACCGCAGCCAGAGATAACTGCCTGGAAAGAGGCCATCCGGCAATCGTGGCGACGAGCACCTGCCAGCCATTTTTCGATTTTTGAGGAGTAACTTCCGGCTGTTCCGCCATGATGAATTCCTGTTGTTACCGTTCGGGCCGCGTTATGAGGCAGAGAACCTTGTTAATCGACAGTGATGAATCTATATGAAAAAATAATGCAAAATAAATACCAAGTGGGCAATTTTAGTGTTGAGAGCTGGATCCAACAGGGGGCGGTCGTCATTGCGTCTGCAGTGGCAGGTATTGACGAAAATACCTTTTTCCTGCGGTCAAGCAACTGTTTAGACCTGCATTCGCATGATTTCCTGATACGCTTCGAGAGCCTTGTTGCGGACCTGTACCATGTATCTCAACGAAATATCGGCTTTTTCTATTGATATCATGGCCTCGTGCAAATTTTTTTCACCTCCGCCGTGCACCTGCTGAACACGTTGATCAGCGATCTGTTGTTGCAGGTTGGTCTCATGTACCAGGGTTTTCAGCATATCGCCGAACGCGGATTCAGCTTGGGCAGAATCACTGATCGCGGCTGGTTGAGCCGGAGTGATGAAAGGGGCGGCATCAGGGAGTATTTTCATCTGTTATCTTCCTATTTCCAGGGCCTTCATGGCCATCCGTTTGGCAGACTTGATCGTGGTGGCATTGGCTTCATACGAGCGTGTTGCTGATTTCATGTCCACCATCTCCTTGAGAACGCTTATATTCGGCATTTCCACGTACCCGTCTTCCCGTGCGTCTGGATGGGTTGGATTGTAAAGGAGTTGCGGCGGGTCTTGATCTTCTATGATTCTGGCGACCTTGACCCCCTGTGCCTGGTGTTGTTCGCTCAGAGATTGTAACAGTTGGTGTCTGAACGGCAGGTTTTCGGTTTGAAAAACCACGGATTTTTTTTTGTAAGGGCCACCTTCAGGGGTGGAAGTGGCCTCGGCGTTGGCCAGATTCGAACTGATGGTGTTCAATCGAATGGTCTGGGCTTTCATGCCGGAAGCTGCAATGTCAAAGGTGGTGAAAATATCCATAGATGAACTCCGCTACAAAGATGTGAATAGTTATACAAATTACATGCCACCGCTTGCTGCGTACTTGAGCATGGCTAATTTTTTATTGAGCATTGCAATCGCTGCTTCATAAAGAATTTCATTTTCCGAGAGTTTGACCATCTCCTGGTCGACACTGACAGTATTCTCGTCACCAATACCAGTGGTGTCCCGTTTGATACTGATGGTGCCGGTTGCCTGGTCAAAATCGGTGGAGGACAAAGGGATATGATTGGGTTGGGTAGCCACCGGCGTCATGTCTCCACCGGAGAGAATCGATTTCAATTGTTCTTCAAAGGTGAAGGAACGCGCCGAAAAACCGGGAGTTTCGGCATTGGCAATGTTGGAATCAATGATCTCCTGGTTTTTTGAGCGCAGGTCGAGCACCTTATGAAGCAATTGCATGGTGGTGTCGAACTGATGTATTTTCGGCATGGTTTCTCCGGGTTGCTGTTATCGCTGGGGGAGGGTAGTGCCAGCATTTGCTTGGCAATCATCTCCTGGATCAGTGACTGCTGGGCTCTTGTTTTGGATATATTTTGCTGTAATCAGGGTACACGAGCTGCGGTATTTTTTACTAAACACCTTCACCCGCTGCTCTTTGGGGCGCTTTTATTGTGCCAATTGAAGGATTGCCACTTGTTCGCGGGCCAGACGTGTCCAAAGAGTGTCTGTTTCTTTTTCGGCCAATTCGGTGAAGAGATTAAGGGCTTCCTGGCCGTTGTTCATCTGCAGGGCAATTTGAGCCAACCTGAAGCTGGCCTGTTCGGAGCCATATTCCTGCGCCACCATCCGGCGGAAGAGAGGGGCAGCCAGGGTCAGTTGGCCAGTTTGGAAAAATGATTCCGCCAGATGGAAAAGGGGTTCGCCTTCACTGAGGTAGAGTTCAAGTTCCGGATCAAGCAGAGTGTTGATGACTTGATCCCATTGTTGTTGACCGAAAGAGATGCGGGCACTGAGAAGGCTGAGCCGGGGCGTTTGCAGTTGATGGTCGCTGTTGAGAAGGCGGATGGCTTGTTCAGTGCGACCGCTTGCAACAAGTGCCTGAATCTTGAGACGGAAAATTGCCGGTCCGTCCTTTCCCTGCGGATTGCGAAGGAAATAACGGTCGGCAAATTCCTCCGCCCGGACGTACTGACCGGCGGAAATGAGTGTCGTGATAAAAGGCAGGTACAGTTGTTCAGCTT
>SKJK01000157.1 GCA_007121995.1 Desulfobulbaceae bacterium | reverse complement strand
TCGGTGGCGGGATCGGTCAGCTTTTGCCAGGCAGCATCAAAGACTTTTTGGGAAATACCAAAAAAAGTGCCGAAAGGACTTGTGGCGAGCAGGTGAGTGGCGGTGGTGATGTTGTCGGTTTGGGCTACATTCATGAAAAGGATTCTGATTCTCTGTAAAAAAAGGAGGGAACATCAAGGTTTATTCTCGTGTCTATCCAGAAATAAGATGTTTTGTTCTCAATCGTGGGGCGATAGCCAATGCAAGCGCACAGGCACTACGTACTCTTACAAGATTTAAATTTGACAGCGCAATTAGGAGTCAAAAGAACAGAGCTGTTTCGGGATGGGAATTTTATAAAACTCAAACATTAGATAACCAACTTCAATTATGCAAGGGAAATTAAAAATATGATGATCAGCGTATCTCTGCCGGGGTTTTTCACCGGGTACTTTTCTAGTATACCACATGATAGAGAATCCGTAAAAATAGATTGTATTTCTCCATGGGCGAAGTAAATTGTGAAAGTGTGTTATTTGTTTAACATCAACCGTTATGGAGAGGGAAATGAGCAGTAAGAAATGGGTGTATCTGGCAATGTCGCTGATGCTGATATGTGGCCTTGGCCTTGGTCTTACGGGTTGCGGCAAAAAAACACCGGAAATCGAGCCACCACAGTTCATGGAAACCGAACCCGCTGATACCGCTGTGATTACCGAGCCACTGGAAACAGAAGAAACAGGTATCATGGAGGGGCGGACCACCGGGCCTATGGTTCCGGTTTATTATGAGTTTGACAGTTCAGCCATCGTCGGTGAGCAGATACAGCGAATTGAGTTTAATGCTGAATTTCTCAAAACCAATCCTGATATCAAGGTCAGGATAGAAGGCAATTGTGACCCGCGGGGTACGAGGGAATACAACCTCGCCCTCGGTGAACGGCGTGCCCAGGCAGCGAAGAGATACCTGGTCAACCTCGGGGTTGACACTGAACGATTGAACACAATCAGTTTCGGGGCGGAGAAGTTGTTGTTGTTTGGCCATGATGAGATTTCTTATGCTCAGAACAGGCGGAGCGATTTCGTCATTATCAATTGATAACGTATTGATGTTCGTTCGTGTCCACCCAGAACCGTAATATTTTGTGCCGCATCAAGACGCGCCGACAAATATGACTGCAGGTCTATGTTTAATATTTTCAGGGTTATATTTGTCAGCGTAACAAAGAGTCAGAGAAATTAAGGGTTTTGGGATGAACACTCGTTAAAACCGGGTGGAGCATGGGCTTCTTCCCGGTTTTTGTCTTTACAGTCTCTTGTCCTCCGGGCTTTATTTGACCAGCCAGGCGGAGAAGATACGGTAATAGTTTTTTAAGGAGTGAATATGTTGAAAAAAATGAAAAATACAGCTGGATGGCTGTGCGTTCTGATGATAACGATTGCCTGTTGCTGGCAGATGCCGGCCTGGTCCGCGGAGACCAAAATCGGAGTGCTCGACATGCAGAGAGTGCTGGCAACATCTGTAGCCGGGCAGAAAGCACAGCAATTGATTGAAGAGCGTATGGAATCGCTACAGACCTCTTTCAGGAAGGAAGAGGGCGATCTTCTTAACCTGCAAAGTGAGATAGAGAAAAGAAGTTCAGCCTGGAGCGATTCGGTTAAACAGGAAAAGGCCATCGAATTTCAGACAAAACGACGGGATCTTCTTGAAAAGCAGGAAGAAGCCAAGCTTGAACTGCAGAGATTACAGGAACAGCATGTCAATCCCATACTGCAGAGACTCGCAGGCGTAGTTGACAAGGTTGCCAAAGACAAGGGCTATACCCTGATTCTGCCGCGGAACATCGTGCTCCATGCCGCCCCCGAAGTAGATATCTCGGATACGGTTGTTGCCGAACTGAACAAAGTACTCAAATAATCGTATACGTTCACCGGGCCCAAGCGCATGATCGTTGTTTCTGGTTCTCTCCCGTTGGAGCCCACCCCTGCTGGCGATAAAGCTTTCGAGAAGATGGAACCAGCATATCGCCCGCAGAGGGTCCGTACCCATGCAGTAGTTGCTTACTGTTTATCCGGTGAACGGTGCAAATAAAATTACCGGCAATATAAAAAAATCAGTGAACAGATCCATAGAGGCCCTGCAGCAACTTGTCCCGTGGCTGAGTAAAGCCCGGGTGCTCGTCATTGGTGATATCATTGTTGACCATTTTTTATGGGGAACGGTCTCACGGATATCTCCTGAGGCGCCGGTCCCGGTGGTCAACGTGCAGCGGGAGGATCTGCTCCTTGGAGGGGGGGCCAATGTATTGCGCAATATTGTCTCTCTCGGCGGCCAGGCGGCCCTCTGCGGCCTCATCGGCGCGGATCCCATGGGGAGAAAAGTGGTGGATCTGGTCACTGATCTCGGGGCCTCCACCGAAGGGCTGGTGGTCGGGCAACGGCCGACAACCGTCAAGACCAGGGTGGTGGCTCAAGGCCAGCAGGTTGTCAGATTTGACCGTGAACAGACCGGCGTTCCGGCGAAACAATCTCTTGGTGCACTTCTTGCCTACCTGGAGCAGCATGTACATACCTTTGACGCGATTGTGGTTTCAGATTATGCCAAGGGAATGATCCATGAGCAGCTCATGACCAGTCTGCACCACCTGCTGCATCGGGCCCGCAATAAGGAGGGCCGGCAACTGCCGTTGGTTGTCGATCCCAAACCATCGAACATGCATTGTTTTGTCGGTGCCACCGTTATTACCCCCAATCATCTCGAAGCGATGCAAATAAGCGGCATACGGATTGAGGATGACCAGAGTCTTTTGGCCGCAGCTCGCCAGATCCGCAAGGATATTGGATGTTCGGCTGTGCTCATCACCCAGGGTGAGGCCGGAATGGCGCTGTTAGGGAGCGATGATGTTCTGGTAACCATTCCCACCATGGCCAGAGAAGTCTACGATGTGACCGGCGCCGGCGACACGGTGGCGGCGACCCTTGCCCTGGGCCTGGGCGCCGGTTGTTCAATGAATGATGCCGCTGTGCTGGCCAATCATGCCGCAGGGGTCGTGGTCGGCAAAGTGGGAACAGCCAGTGTATCGACGACCGAGCTTGTCGCTGCTCTCGGGCGATGTTGTTTGTAATATCTCCGGATTGTCACCAATTGCGGGGCAACAGTGTAGTTGCCCCCCTTCTGTATCCGTTGTCTACGCTTCATCTACGGATAAGCAGGCTGGTGTGCTCGTGTGATTCTATGCACGGTTGCCTGGTTGCCTGGTTGCCTGATTGTCCGCAGATGGTGTGCTGGTGAACGGTGCAATACCTTCAACTGCTGATTGAGAGATAAAAGAGCAATGCGA
>SKJK01000361.1 GCA_007121995.1 Desulfobulbaceae bacterium | reverse complement strand
GAGCATGACGAACTCACCCTGAGCGAAATTGATGATCCCGGTGGTGTTGTAAATGATATTGAATCCTATGGCGACAATGGCATAAATGGAACCATAGGTGATGCCGGCAAAGAGGTATTGAAAAAAAAGATCAAGACTCATGGTGCGGGAATACCTCGGTGGACATCAGCTGATGTCCACCGTTTTTATCGTAACCGATCACGGGGTTTGTGACTGTGTGCTTTTCGTCAAGTTCCTGTATGGTACCTTATTGCCTCTCATAGAGGGTAAATGTGCCATCCTTGACGGTCAGCATGACAAATGAATCAATGTCCAGCCCGTTGTGGTCCTCCGGGGAGAAGGAAAACACTCCGCCAATCCCGGCAAAACCCTGCAATCCTTCGATGGCATCGCGCACCCCGTCCCGGTCATTGCCGGCCTGGCGAAGCGCCTCAACAACGATGTTAATGGCATCATAGGCATAACCGCCAAAGGCGGAGGCCTCTTCCTGATACCTGGCTTCATACTCGGTTTTGTACTGGATCAGCATGGCCTTCTGGGGATCGTCTTCCGGGAGGGCATCGGCAACCAACAACCTGCCACTGGGAAAGATAATGCCCTCGGCAGCTACACCGGCGGCTTCCGCGTATTTGATATTGCCGAATCCATGACTCTGGAACAGCGGTACATCCCAGCCGGATTGTCGCATATTTTTGGCAATAATGGCCTGAGCAGGGACAATGGACCAGTTCACCACCGCACCGATACTGGGATTGGCCTTCAGCTTAGCCACCAGCGCGCTGAGATCGGTGGCCTTGCTGTCGTAAGTCTCAGAGGCTGCCACCGTAATGTCGAAGGTGGGCGCCAGTTTTTCCAATTGTTCCTTACCTGCCTTGCCGAATCCGTCATTACCGGCGGCAATGGCAATGGTGTCGATGCCGAGTCGCTGCATCTCAGCAAATATTTTCTGAGCTGCAAATGAATCCTTCTGTGGCGTTTTGAAGACATAACGGGCTACCGGATCCACGATCACCTCGGCAGCAGCGCAGGAAATCAGCACGGTCTTGGCGTCTTCAGCAATTTTCTTGACCGCCATGGATTCACCGGAGGTGGAGGGACCGACGATGGCCACCACCCGCTCCTCTTCGATGAGTTGTCGAGCAAAGGACACCGCCCGTTCGGAACTGCCGGCGGAATCCTTGATGATCAATTCGATGGGTTGGCCATTGATGCCACCAGCCTGATTGATCTGTTCCACCAGCATTTCGGCGCTTCGGGCTGCCGGGCCACCAAGAAAGGAAGCCGGGCCGGTCACGGCAAAGATGGCCCCCACCTTGATAGTTTCCGCCAGGGCCGAGAGTGACGACCCAAGCAGCAGACAGACAGCTGATATGCCCAAAACAATTCGTCCTATTCCTTGTTTCATGCTTCCCCCTTTTGTGGCATGAATGATCGCAAAAAAAAAATCACCGCACCGACTTCAGCACGGCTGCCGATCCTGACGGAACGCTTACAGGGCGCAGATCTGCGCACCGGACAGGAGAGTAAATCCTTTGTCCCCCAGGACCTCGATCGCCTTGTCCATTTCATCGAATCGAAAGATCAGCACAGCGTTTTCTCCGCTTTTATTGACAAAGGCGTACATATATTCAACATTGAGGCCGACCTCGTTGATCTCTTTGAGCACGCTGGCCAGGCCGCCGGAACGGTCCGGCACTTCCACGGCGACCACATTGGTCTTGCCCACGGTAAAGCCCCCGGCGCGCAAAGATTCTTTAGCCAGGTCCACTTTGTCGACAATGAGGCGAAGGATGCCGAAATCGGCGGTATCGGCAACGGAAAGTGCCCGGATATTGACATCACTTTCGGCCAGAATTCTTGTGATTTCCGCCAGACGGCCGGATTTATTCTCCAGAAAAACCGCAATCTGCTCCACGCGCATAAGAGACCCTCCAAGTTGTATTTGCCGGTCGACGCTGTTCTCAACCAATCATGGTGTGTGTACCAGTGTTGTTTGCCACGCTTTTGTCTTGTCATTGGCCACAGGTGCCCCAGATTTGCGCAGACGTGGTTGCCCGCTATAGCCCATCTACCGGCAGTCGCGACCGAGCAGGGATGGGGTGTTTGTGGTCGCTAACCACCGTGTTGAGCGCCTTGACTCATAATTTCCGCTTATCAATCACCCGCTGGGCCTTACCTTCGGATCGCTGGATGGCGCGGGGCTCAACCAGTTTGACCTTGCAGGTAACGCCAAGCATGTCCTTGATCTCCGCTTGGATCTTGCGGCTCAAGTTTTCCAGCACCTTGATCTCATCGGAAAAGATGTGCTCGCTGACTTCGACCAGCACCGCCATAATATCAAGATTGCCGTCCCGGGTAACCTCGATCTGATAATGGGGTTCAACCCCTTCGATGCCGACCAGGACCTGCTCCACCTGAGAAGGAAAGACATTGACCCCACGGATAATGAGCATATCATCGGTTCGACCAGTCACCTTTTCCATACGCACCAGGGTGCGACCGCAGCCACAGGGTTCAAGGAAAAGACGGGAGATGTCCTTGGTCCGGTAGCGGATAAGCGGGAAGGCCTCCTTGCTCAGGGTGGTGAACACCAGCTCCCCGGCTTCGCCGTACGGGAGAGGTTCCAAGGTATCCGGGTCGATGACCTCGGGGAGGAAGTTGTCCTCGAGGATATGCATGCCGTGCTCCGTATGCAGACACTCCATGGCAACCCCAGGGCCAATGATCTCGGAGAGGCCGTAAATATCCACCGCCTTGATGCCCAGCTTGCGCTCCACCTCCTCCCGCATGCTCTCACTCCAGGGTTCAGCCCCGTGGATGCCGACCCGCAGACGCAACTCCTCCGCGGTAATGCCGACATCAGCCATGGCATCAGCCAGATTGAGGGCATAGGAGGGGGTGGACAGCAACACCGTGGAGCCGAAATCCCGCATGATGGTCACCTGCCGCCGAGAATTGCCGCCGGAGACCGGGATCACCGTGGCACCCAGGGCCTCGATACCGTAATGGGCCCCCAGTCCGCCGGTGAACAGGCCGTAGCCGTAGGCATTATGGACCATGTCGTCCCGGGTGACCCCGGCCATGGTCAGGCATCGAGCCATGACCGTGGCCCAGAGGTTGATATCCGCCGCTGTGTAGCCGACCACCGTTGACTGCCCGGTGGTGCCGGAAGAGGCATGCACCCGGATGACATCATCCATGGGCGTGGCAAAGAGCCCGAAGGGATAGCTGGCACGCAGATCATCTTTGCTGGTGAAGGGCAGCTTGTGCAGATCGGCCAGGGTGCGGATTGCATCTGGCCGTATCCCGGCCTGGTCCATCTTGTT
>SKJK01000252.1 GCA_007121995.1 Desulfobulbaceae bacterium | reverse complement strand
TGCTCGTCAATCCGCCGCATTCCTTCCATGATCAGCCCCATGAAACCACCGATAACCGGAAGCGCCTTGTCTTCAGGGCTCAGTCCGGACGTGTAGGTGAAATTTCCTTCGCCTTTGGCAAGAAGAACGAACAAGGCCTCCTTGCCCTTGAGTTGCCTGTATTGCACGTTGACCAGTTCCCCTTCGTGGAAGGTGACCTCGGCATTCCCGTCATCAAGGATCAACTGAACCTTGCCGGTTTTCTGGCTGGAGTTGATTAACTGAAACAGTTCAACCGCATTGATTTCCGAAAGCCGACCGGTCATGCCCGAACTGATAGTCCCGGATCGCATGGTGTTGGCCTGAGCACGTTCCACCAGCATGCGGTAGAAGAAAACCTGGAGCACAGGGAATCTGTTCAAGACATGTTTGAAATCCTTGCTGGAGAGGGTAGCAAGGCGGGTGTGGTCCCGGGAGTGAATGGAAGTGGTCACCGGTTCCCCGGACAGAAGGCTCATTTCTCCAAAAATATCACCGACACTCATTTCAGACAGTGTTTGTCCCTCGTCACCGATAACAGCTACCCGCCCCTCAAGTATGATATAGAGGTTGGTGCCGGGGTCTCCTTTTTTCAAGATAATTTTGTTTTTTGGGTATTCTTTGAGCCGCAACTGGGCGGAAAGGTCGCGAAGGCTGTCTTCGTCCAGTGGTTCGAAAATTTCCAGGCCGCGGAGGATATCGTAAAATTTGTCCAGGTGGCGCATTTTCTCCCGCTGCTCGGCTACGGCCAGCAACTTCAGGTGCAGGGTAGGGAAATCCTTTTCTTTGTTGAATTCGAATCGGATGATGCCGCCGCAGCCGCCACATTCAAACTTGACCTTTCTGACCCCGTGTTGGGTGACACGTTCAAAACTCTGTTTTGCTGATACCGCTTTCATCAGTTCACGGACCATCATCAGGCAGGCCGGCTTGGCTTCAGGGACGGTCAGCGCCATGTCCTCGACCTTGAACTCCTCGCCGACGTTGTAAATCGGGCAGGACCGTTCCTCGCTGACGATAAAAATTGCGTTACGGTACTCCATGTAACTCCACCTGTGATTGGAAAAATTTTACGGTCGCCTTGGATCCGTGAGCATTATAGCGAGAAACGGGGGGTGCAGACGTCAATCGGATCTGCCGAAGAGCAGATAGATGATGAAGCCGAGAATCGCGGCCCCCCCGAAAAGAACCGGCAGCACTTTATGGACTTGCAGTTCATCACCAACCACCAGGGTCTGCATGTATTCCGTGCCTGAGGCATACCAAACTCCGAGAAGTATGGCGAAGATAATCAAATCGCGGAATGCTTTTTTATAGAACAGATAGCCGACGAGGGCAATGAAAGGGACGAGAAACCAAGGATTGGTGAATAATCCACCAAAATCGACTTCGCTGATCTGTTGCGGTAAGTTGGTCGTTTCCAGAAAGCGGCCGATAGGCTCGGTGATGGCCCCGATTTTTTCCAGACCAGTATCAATTATTGAACCGAAATTCACGTTTTTTCTCCTGTGTTACCTGCACAATGTGATGGTTGTTTTCCGCACTTATGAGAGCGGATGGCGGGGTCGTTGGCAGTGGGGTGCGTGTACCCACCGAGACCGCGCTGAAGTATGATCATACTTTATGGTAGCAACGCACAGTGGTTGCTGTCAAAATGAAAACCAAAGCGCGGTGTTTTTCAGTTTTTTGGTTTTATTTCTTTTTTGTCGCCCACGCTTCAATGTGTGCACAAAAATGGAATTTTTTTCAGGGAAAAAATATTACCAGTTCTTTGTTTGTGATAATATGTCATATATTTCAGTTGGTTATATGTAAATGAAGCTCTGGTCGAATGATTGGCACGTATCTTGGATTCTTCACAGTAATAAAGGATGGACAGAAAAACCATGTGGTGTGTTGCGGCTTTACCGCACACTCTGTTCTTCTTTTCGGTTTATTGCCGGTGCTGTTACCGGCGTTCTTCTCCTGTTTTTGGCAGCAGGAAAATCTGTTCCACCCTCCTCCTGAGGCTGCCCCGATCTCCTCCTCTCTGCGGGGCAGCCTCCTTCCTTTTCGGGAACGAAGGATATGGCGTATCGAGTTCTCGTGCTACAGCACTCTGAATGGCAGTCTCCCGGGAAATTACTGCTCCAGTCCGCCCGGGAAAACAGGGTCAGACTGCATAGTATCAATGTCAGGCAGGAAAGTGCTGCTGATTTTGCCGATTATGATGGTTTGATCATTCTCGGAGGTCCGTTTCAAAATGATCAGGAGCAACAATATTCCTTTCTTCGCGAGGAAAAACGGTTGATTCGTGCCTGGGTTCATCTGAATCGGCCCTCTCTGGGCTTCAATCTCGGCCAGCACCTGATGGCCGAGACCGCTGGGGCATCCATCGGGGCCGGGTATGGTCCCAGCATCGGATTCATCGAAGGGCATCAGACCCACCAAGGCAAAAACCATCCTCTTTTTCTCGGGGTCCGCTCGCCGTTTCCTCTTTTTAAATGGCACTCCCGGGCCATTGAATCGCCATTGCCGCGGAATATGGTTTTGCTTGCCACCTCAAAGGATTGCATGGTAGAGGCATATTGCCTGGAGGGTCGTCCCCACATCATCGGTCTGCAATGTGACAATCATCTCGGCGCTCCTGAGGATGTGGTTCGATTGATTGCCCATGAAACGGCTTTTATTGGTCAGGTGAAAAATGTTTCGCCTCAGGAACTTGTGGAGCAAGCTGAAGCCAAGGCGGCGGTTCTGGTCACGACCTTCAGGTCTATGATGAATAATTTTTTTACTATGCTGAAAAAATAATTCTGGTGTCCATCCAGGATCCAGAGGATCTCGATTTTCTTCCGTTATGAGTATTTTAAGCCACCAGCATTCCGTTTTTTCCGCCATGCTCCAAGACGGGCCCTTTGCTGTGGACGAGGCGCCTCCTTTGGCCCATCATCCTCACTCCCGGGAGGCAAAGGATTGGGTGCGGACTATCCGTACCAATCAGCTGCTCAAGACCAAATACCGTTCCGTTCGCAATCAGATTTTCGACCTGCTCGACATCAATACCTATGATGAGATTCTGGCCCTGATCCATGACCGGCAAATGCGGGCCAGAGCAGCGGATCGCGCTTATCTGCTGCTTGGCAATATGTTTGATCTCAAAGGTGGGAGCAGTCAGGAGGTTATCGGCCATCTGCGCGAGTATGCCCGGACCGCCGATGATGTCATAACTTCGTTGCGGGCCAAGGTTCTGGCCCCGTACAGTGCCCATATCGAAACCACCAATGAAATCGTCACTGTCTGGGATCCAGTTGAATTGTTGCTGATTCTTTTTGATGATCG
>SKJK01000159.1 GCA_007121995.1 Desulfobulbaceae bacterium | reverse complement strand
GGGTGATAGTGGCTGGATTGCAGAAAATCAGGCCAGGCGTGCCGGTGACCGCCGTTGCCCTGACTCCACCGGAACAGGCCACCGGAGCGACATCGGTCTCCCCTTCTGCGACGGAGTAGATCATGCCTAGATTTTTTATTGATCGACCCATTTTTGCCCTGGTTATTGCCATCGTCATCATGTTGGCCGGGATCCTGGCAATCAACAACCTGCCAGTTTCCCAGTACCCGGAAATCGCCCCCCCGGCAGTGCAGATCACTACCCGGTATCCCGGTGCCTCGGCGCAGGTCATCGAAAATTCTGTCACCCAGATCATCGAACAGAACATGACCGGGCTGGACAATTTTCTCTACATGCGATCGGAGAGCTCCGCCGCGGGTAGTGTCAACATTACCTTGACCTTTGAAACCGGAACCGATCCCGACATCGCCCAGGTTCAGGTCCAGAACAAGCTGCAGCAAGCCTTGAGCCTCCTCCCTCAGGAAGTGCAGCAGGAGGGGGTGCGGGTTAATAAATCAAACACCACTTTCCTCATGGTGGTCGGCCTGATCTCCACCGACGGCAGCAAGGATAATTTTGACCTGTCCGACTACATGGTCTCCACGCTCCGCGAACCGCTCAGTCGTACCCCCGGGGTCGGCAGTATTCAGGTTTTTGGCAGTCAATATGCCATGCGCATCTGGCTGGATCCAAACAAGCTCAACAGTTTTCAGCTGACACCTGCCGATGTCAGAGCCGCTATCCGGGCGCAGAACAGCCAGATAGCTGTAGGTAATCTGGGTGGGATGCCTGCCGTTCCCGGGCAGCAGATCAGTGCCAGTATTACAGCCCAGACCATGATGCAATCTCCGGAGGAATTTTCCCGGATTCTACTCAAGGTCAACAGCGACGGTTCTCAGATTCGTCTTAAGGATGTTGCCCGAGTCGAAATAGGCGGCGAAAACTATACCACCATCGGTACCTTTAACGGGCAGCCGGCCAGCGGTATGGCCATCATGCTGGCCACCGGCGCCAATGCCTTGGATACCTCCGCCGCGGTTCGGGCCAAGTTAGCTGAATTACAGCCTAATTTCCCGGAGAACCTGGAGATTATTTACCCCTATGACACCACCACCTTTATCAGGATCTCCATCAAGGAAGTCACTCTTGTGCTGATCAAGGCCTTTATTCTGGTCTTCCTGGTCATGTATCTCTTTCTCCAGAATTTTCGCGCCACCCTTATTCCCGCCACCGCCGTCCCCGTGGTCCTTTTGGGCACCTTCGCCATCATGACCGCCTTTGGCTTTTCCATCAACACCCTGACCATGTTTGGCCTGGTGCTGGCCATCGGCCTGCTGGTGGATGATGCCATTGTCGTGGTCGAAAACGTGGAACGGATCATGGCCGAGGAAGGACTGCCGGCCCTGGAGGCAACCCGCAAATCCATGGATCAGATCACCGGTGCCCTCATCGGCATCGTCCTGGTCATTTCCGCCGTTTTCGTGCCCATGGCCTTTTTCAGCGGCTCCACTGGGGCTATTTACCGGCAGTTTTCCCTGACTATTGTTTCCGCCATGGCTCTGTCTCTTTTATTGGCCATGTCCCTGACTCCTGCTCTCTGCGCCACCCTGCTCAAACCGGTGAGCAAAGAAGCGCATATGCAGAAACGCGGTTTCTTTGGCTGGTTCAACCGCTTCTTTGACCGTAATGCCAACCGGTATCAGAATGGTGTCCGCTATGTTCTCCACCGCATAGTTCGCTTCAGCCTTATCTACCTGCTCATCCTGGGGGTAGCGGCCTTTTTATTTACCAAGCTGCCAACGTCTTTCATTCCCGAAGAAGACCAGGGGGTTTTTCTCGGCATGGTTATGCTTCCGGCCGGAGCCACCCTGGAGCGTACCCAGGAGGTACTCGACAAGGCCCGTGAACATTTCCTTGTCAATGAAAAGGAGAATGTCTATTCCGCTTTTACCGTCGCCGGATTCAGCTTTGCCGGCCAAGGGCAGAACATGGGGTTAATGTTTGTACAGCTCAAGGATTGGAGCCAGCGTAAAAATCCGGAACAATCGGTGCAGAGCATCATTGGTCGCTCCATGGGTTCTCTCTCCCAAATCAAGGAAGGCATGGTCTTTGTTTTCAACATCCCCCCGATCCCGGCCCTGGGTACTTCGACGGGATTCAATTTCTTTCTTCAGGACCAGGCCGGTCTTGGTCATGAACAGCTGCTTGCCGCCCGCAACCAATTGCTAGGCATGGCGGCCCAGGACTCGAGGCTGACCCGGGTCCGCCCCAACGGCATGGAGAACACCCCCCAGTACCATATCAATATTGATTATGAAAAAGCCATGGCCCTCGGGGTAACAGTCAGTGACATCAACTCGACCCTGGCCATTGCCTGGGGGTCGAGCTATGTCAACGACTTTCTCCATCAAGGCCGGGTGAAAAAAGTCTATCTGCAGGCCGACGCCCCCTTCCGCATGGAAAGCGAGGACCTCAATCACTGGTACGTACGCAACAATCGTGGTGAAATGGTGCCTTTTGCCGCCTTTGCCAGCGGGTCCTGGAGTTTCGGTTCACCACGCCTGGAGCGCTACAACGGCAATCCGGCCATGGAAATTGTCGGCGAGGCCGCACCCGGCATGTCCAGTGGCGACGCCATGGAGATCATCGACCAGCTGGTGGCTCAACTCCCTGCTGGTATCGGCTACGAATGGACCGGAGCCTCCTTTCAGGAGCAACGGGCCGGCGCCCATGCCCCTGCGCTCTACGCGATCTCCATTCTGGTGATTTTTCTCTGCCTCGCTGCGCTCTATGAAAACTGGTCCGTTCCCTTTTCCGTAATGCTCGCCGTCCCCATCGGCATACTGGGTGCCCTGCTGGCGGCGTATTTCCGCGGCCTGGACAACGACGTTTTTTTCCAGGTCGGTTTACTGACCACTATTGGCCTGTCAGCCCGTAATGCCATCCTCATCGTTGAATTCGCCAAACGGCGCTATGACAAAGGCCAGGACCTGGTCGAAGCAACCATCAGGGCCTGCCGTCTGCGCCTGCGACCTATTCTCATGACCTCGCTGACCTTTATTTTCGGCGTCCTGCCCCTGGCGATCAGCACCGGGGCCGGCGCCAACAGCCGCATCGCCATCGGTACCGGTGTCATGGGCGGGATGTTCTCGGCAACTGCACTGGCAATTTTTTTCATCCCGCTCTTTTTTGTGATGGTCATGCGCCTGGTTGCATGGCGCCGCGATGAGCAACCGGCCGCCACCACCACCCAGGAGAACTGATACCATGAATGCATATCTTCACACCTTCGCAGTCGTCCTTCTCACCCTTGCCACCGGCGGCTGCAACCTGGCCCCCACGTACCATCGACCCGACCCGC
>SKJK01000003.1 GCA_007121995.1 Desulfobulbaceae bacterium | reverse complement strand
CTACCGGCTGAAATATTGCAAATATTAATGTTGGCAAAAAGGATCATGCCGGCCAGAGAATCGGTAGTAGCCATACAGAGACCGCCATGACCACGATGGTCAAGGGGACCCCGACTTTGACATAATCAAAGAAACGGTAGCCGCCGGGACCCATGACCAACAGGTGCGCGGGATGGGACAAGGGGCTGGCATAGCTTGCCGAGGCTGCCATGGCCACGGTCATCATCAGTAAATAAGGGGATATACCCAGTGCCTCGGATGAACTGAGAGCCACCGGGGTCATCAGTACCACCAGAGCTGCGGTGGGGATGACCTGGGTCCCTATTACCGTGACGAGAAAGAGGGCAGCGACCACCCAGCGGGGCCCCAGATCGCCCACCACTGCAAGGAGCGCTTCAGCTGCCATTTGTGCCGCCCCGGTATTTTCAACCGCAACCCCAAGGGGGAGCATGCTGGCAATGAGAAAAACGACCTTCCACTCGATGGCCCGGTACGCTTCCTCCATGCTCAGGCACCCGAACAACACCATCAGGGCCGCCCCGGTCAGGCCGGCGATGGCGATGGGCACATAGCCGAGGATGGCGCTGAGCAGGACAGCCACCATAATCGCGACGGCAACTGGAGCCTTCTCCAGGCGAGGCGCTTTGGCTGCGGCCTGATCCAGGACCAGAAAATTGGGGTCGCGGGCCACGGCTTCCAGGTTCTGGCGTTGCCCATAGACAAGCAGGGCATCACCGAATTGCAGAGGCATATCCTGTAAGCCTTCGCGATGGGCAGTACCCTTTCTCCAGATGGCGAGCACATTAAGACCATAGTGTTCGCGAAAAAGGAGGTCAGCCAGGGTTCGTCCCGCCAGGGTTGTCCGCGGCGACAGCAGCACCTCGGTCACCCCGATCTGCTGGGATTCCAGTTCGGCTGCCAGGCTCATGGATTGTTCTTTGATTTCAAGCTGCTGCAATTCCTTGAGCACATCGAGATCGTGTTCGCTGCCCTGCAATATGAGCAGATCACCTGCAATGATCTGTTCCTGCGGTTCGGGCATGAACAGCGTCTGCTGATTACGGACGATGGCCACTACGGTCAAGCCAAAGGCATTGCCCAGCCGGCTTTCAATCAGGTTATGACCGGCAAGCACCGATCCGGGAGGAACATGCACCGCCAGCAGAGAGACCTGTACCCCTGAACCAGTGTGGGATTGGTCCGAGGCGAGAAAACGAAGGTCCGTAACCAGCCCCTGGCGCGCGATTTCCTCCAGATCCTCCCGCTCCCCCTGCAGTAGTAACGTGTCCTCCTGGGCAAACCGACGGCAATGGGGAATCGCCATGGTGTGACACTCAGGTGCAGGGGGCAGCGCCGGGACATGGACACGATAGGTCTTTCGTAGACCGCTTTCGGCCAACGTCTTCCCCTTGAGCGGTGAACCCTCACTAATGCGTCCTTCAGCCATCACCAGACGACGGAGAACCTCTGGATCGATTTTGTCCGCAGATTCGATCTGGAGATGGTTGCTGCCGTTAAAGTGGGCCAGGTGTTCACTTGGACCATGGACAACGAGGGTATCATAAAACTGAAGAATTTCATTGGGTCGGGGAGCAAGGATCAGTGCTCCTTTGCGCTGCAGAGCCACCACGGTGAGATAAAGGGCTGAACCCAGTCGGCTTTCGGCAATGGTTCGGCCGGCAAGCAGGGATCCTGGGCGTATCTGGGTGGTGAACAAGTGGGTGCTCAACTGATAGGAATCTTCGATGGCAGCATGTTTGTCAACCGCTGCTTCCGTAGATCGCTTCGGGAGGAGCCGGAGACCAATGAGAACTGTGAAGATAATACCCGAGACAACGATGGCGGCGGTAATAGGGGTGAAATCAAAGATGGCAAAGGGGGTGAGCCCGGCAGTGCGCAGGGCATCAGTTACCAGGATATTGGGTGGGGTGGAAATACCTGTGAATGGACCGCCGAGGAGGCATCCCAGAGAGAGCGGCATCAGCAGGCGTGCCGGGGGACGGCCACTGCGACGGGCAAGTTCCATCGCTGTCGGCAGAAGAATGGCGGCGACGGTGATCGTGTTGATGAGTGCCGACAGTAGGCTCGCGGCAACCATGAGAGCGATGACGAGCACAGCCTCGCTGCCTTTGGTAAAGCGTTGGAGCGGTTGCCCCAATTGCTGGGCAACACCGGTCCTGGTCAATCCTGCGGAAAGAATGAACATGGCCCAGACCGTGACCACGGCCGGACTGCTGAATCCGGCCAGTGCCTGTGTACCGGTGACCAATCCGGTGAGGGCCAGGGCCGAGAGGACCAGCAGGCCGACCAGGTCTACGGAGAGCCAACCGCCAATGAACAGGATCAGAGCGATGACAACGATGACGGTCAATATGATCAAGGATAGCATGAAAGGGCCTGTACCGAAAAAGAAAAGTTTTTTGTCATTGTTTTCGGACTGACCTCATCTGGCCGTGTAGATGATCTGATTGCAGTTGGTGGATCGGGAATGATGCTCATGTATCTTGGTCGACATCTTGGTTGAGGAGCGTGTAACACGGGGTATAGGTTTTTGCGGTCGGTAGTTTCATCCGTTGCTGTTCCACAAAGGCGGTGAGCACAGTGTCCAACGGCTTGAGAACACGGGTGTCACCGTGGAGCTCGAATAGCCCTTTTTCTTCGATCGCCAGAATGCCCGACTCTTTGACGTTGCCGGCAACGATGCCGGAAAAGGCCCGACGGAGATGGGCAGCCAGCAGATGGGGGGCATTGCTTTTGTGCAGGTCCAAGCTACGCATATTTTCGTGGGTCGGGGTAAAGGGTTGTTGGAAGAGCGGATGGATTTTCAGCTGCCAGTTAAAATAATAAGCATCGTCGGTTTTTTTGCGGAACTGGCGCACCTCCTCGATACCTTCATAGGTCAGGCGTCCCACAGTTTCTGCATCGTCTATGACAATCCGGTAGAACTGTCGGGCTACAAGGCCCAGAGTGTCGGTGATGAATTGATCGATCATCTCGAAATATCCGGCGGCGCTTGCTGGACCGGTGAAAATCAGAGGGAAGGGGATTCGGGAATTCTCAGGATCCATGAGGATACCGAGAATATAGAGGATCTCTTCTGCGGTGCCAACACCACCGGGAAAAACCACGATGGCATGGCCGGTGCGAACAAAGGCCTCCAATCGCTTTTCAATATCCGGCATGATGACTAGATCGTTGACAATGGGGTTGGGTGATTCCGAGGCGATAATGCCGGGTTCACTGATGCCAAGATAGTGGCCGGTGATACGCTGTTTGGCATGACCGATGGCTGCGCCTTTCATAGGGCCCTTCATAGCTCCCGGGCCGCAACCTGTGCAGATATCCAGACTGCGCAGGCCCATTTGATGG
>SKJK01000353.1 GCA_007121995.1 Desulfobulbaceae bacterium | reverse complement strand
CCTCCATGGCCTCTTTGAGTTGATCAAATGCAGTCTGCAGGTGTATCAAATGTTGTTGCGTCGCCAACAGGTCGTTGTTGGTATCGATTATTTCCATGATCGCGGCCGCCTCGCGAAGACGATCCCCCCCCACGTTGGCGGCCGAACCCTTGATGGTATGGACCAGCCGTTTGATTTCAGGGCCATCTGCCGCTGAGACAGCTGTGGTGAGGGCTGCAAGCTGGCGGGGGAGGTCCTCCAGGAATCCGGCGGCAATGGTCCGGGCCAGCTGCTCGTCATCCATCAATCGGGCCACCATGCCGGCTTTATCCCAGATCTGCATGTCCTTGCTGTCGACTGCAGGTGCTGGGCTCACCAGGGCTGTTGGTGCGCTCTGTTTCCCCTTGAGGTCTTTTTTCGATGGCAGCCATTGCTGGAGGGTTTCAATCAGGGTGGTCGGGACGACTGGCTTGCTCAGGTAATCGTTCATGCCGGCCTGGAGGCACTGTTCCCGATCCCCCTGCATCGCATGGGCGGTCATGGCAATGATGGGCACAGGAGTGCTGCCAAGTGCTGTCTGATATCGTCGGATCTGCCGGGTTGCCTCCAGGCCGTCCATTACCGGCATCTGCACGTCCATGAGCACCAGGTCGTAGGGGATGGTTTTGACTGCTTTGACGGCTTCTTTGCCGTTGGCCACGGCATCGGCCTTGAGGCCGAGTTTTTTGAGAATGCCCAACGCTACCTGCTGATTGGTCGGATTATCTTCGACCAGGAGAATGCGTGCTCCGCTGATATTGAAAGGACTCAAGATCTCGCGAACGGTATGCCGGGTGGTGATGGGCTGCTGGGTCACTTGAGGAGAGCCTTTCGTACTCAGGGCCAGGGAGAGTGCACCGTACAGTTCTTCCAGACGGACCGGTTTGGTCAGGTAGGCGGAAAAACCGATCTCGGCAAAACGACGGGCATCCCCCCGAACGCCAAGAGAGGTCAGCATAATCAGCCGGGTAGCTGTCAGGCGTTTGTCCGCGCGAATGGAACGACCCAGAGTCTCACCGTCCATGTCCGGCATCTGCATGTCAATCACGGCGAGTAGGAAGGGGTCGGTTTCATCCACCGCCCGGTGGAGGGCCGTGAGTGCCTTTGGCCCGTCGGCAGCCTCAGCTGGGCGCATGCCCCAGGAGGTCAGCCGAATGGTGAGCAGCTCCCGGTTGGTGGTATTGTCATCAACAATTAAAACCCGTACCCCGAGCAGATTGGCCGACTGCACAGGAGCGCTGTCTATCGTTTCGCTCTGTTTCGCAAACAGCGCGGTGAACCAGAATTCCGAGCCTTGTCGAGGTTGACTGGCTACTCCGATTGTACCGCCCATTAATTCACTCAGCTGCTTGCAGATGGCCAAACCCAGACCAGTTCCGCCGTATTGCCGGGTGGTGGAGGCATCCACCTGGCTGAATTTGTCAAAGAGCAGGTCCAGTTTGTCTGCAGCAATGCCGATGCCGGTATCGCGTACCGTAAAACGAAGCAGGGCCGTGGTCTTGCTCTGGTGGTCCACGGTAACAAAGACCGCCACTTCGCCGCTTGAGGTGAATTTGACCGCGTTACCAGTCAGGTTGGCCAGAATCTGGCGGAGGCGGCCCGGATCCCCTCGGAGCAGGGTGGGGACAGCCGGATCGATGCTGCAGAGCAGTTCCAGGCCTTTTTCATGGGCCCGCATCGCCATGGTGTCGGCGAAATCTTCCAGCAGGCCGGCCAGGTCAAAGTCCAGGGTCTCCATGTCCAGCTTACCGGCCTCGATTTTGGAGAAATCGAGGATGTCGTTGATCAGGTTGAGGACTAGTTCGCCGCTGGTGCGGACGATCTCGGCATAATGGCGCTGATCATCACTGAGTTCCGTGTCTAACAGCAGACCAGTCATACCGATCACCCCGTTCATGGGTGTGCGGATCTCATGACTCATATTGGCGAGGAATTCACTTTTGGCAATGCTGGCCATCTCCGCCCGGGTCGCCATCTTTTCGGCAAGACGGGTCTGTTGATGGAGCGCCTGGTTGTTTTCCTGCATGGCCTCCTCAACCCGCTTACGTTCGGTAATGTCACGCATGATGCCAACGGCATGCCAGCCGTCGGTAAAATGGAGGGCTGAGAGGGACAGTTCAACCGGGATTTCACCGCCGTCCTTGCAAAGCGCTTGCAGGTCCACGGTTGTACCGATGGCCTCGCCCTGCTCGGTCTGCTGGAAGAGGGCCAGCGCTTTTTGATACAAAGGTGCGTAGCGCTGCGGTGCAATCAGTGCATGCAGGTCCTGGCCCATGGCCTCCTCGGTGCTGTGGCCGAACATCCGTTCAGCCGCCGGGTTCCAGAACGAGATGGTGCCCGTGGGGGAGAGAAGAACAATGGCGTCCTGGGCCGCGCCGGTGATGGCGGTCATGAGATCTTTCTCTTTGCGCAGTTGTTCCTCCGCTCTTTTGCGCTCAACGATCTCCCAGGTGACGTCGGCAATGAAGGTTACCGCTCTGAGATCTCTGTCGGTATAATCCGTGGGCTTGTTGCCGACACCAAGAATGGCAACGATCTGCTCTCCACGCAGGACCGGGACCACCAGTTCGCGGATGACCTCGGCATGACCATGGGGAAGGCCTTTTTTATTCGGCAGGGATTGATAGTCGTTATGGATGACCGCTCGGCGTTGGCGGACGCAATCCACCCAGATTCCGGCCTGATCAATGCTGTAGTGGGCGTTTTCCGGTGCGACGGTGCAGAATCGCTCCAGCGTTGCCGTTGACCATTGCTGCAGGCTGAGGGTTTTTTGATCCGGCTCGACAAAATGGTAGAACCCGATGGGGCTGTGTACCACCTCCCCAATGAGATCAAGCGCTCGGGTCAGCAGTTCAGCCAGCGTATGCCTGGAGGCAAATTCGATCAGGTCGATCCTGATGGCGCTCATACGTTCGGCCTGCTTACGTCCGCTGATGTCGCGGATGGTTGCCAGGAGAACAGGGTTTGCGTCGCTGGTCATTGTCGCCAGGGATATTTCCGTCCAGATTTCAGTACCATCCAGAGTGCGGTGCAACCATTCGAATCGGGCTGTGCCCTGTTCCATGGCCTCGCGGCCCCTCTCCACAGCGCTCTCGGCGGAGAGGGTACCGTCGGGTTGGTATTGCGGTGAGAACCGGTCCACCGAATGACCGATCACCTCTTCCCGGGTCGCCCGCAGCATGGCCAGGGCCGCGGCATTACAGTCAATGAAGAGACCATCCTCCATGAGCAGGTACGCGTCCGGTGCGTGTTCAAACAGCCGGCGGTGTTGCTCTTCGCTTTCCCGTAGCCGTTCTCGCCGGTGGTACGCTGCGGTGACATCGCGAAAGACAAACCCGGCGCCGAGCGCCTGTGGTTCTGACGCGTCTGTGCCCGCCGGTT
>SKJK01000255.1 GCA_007121995.1 Desulfobulbaceae bacterium | reverse complement strand
CCCAGGCGGAAAACGAAAAAGAGCGGATTCTAGCAGAGGCGGAACGAGCAGCTCAGGATATTCGACGGCAGGCGGAAGCTGCTGTGCAAGCAGAATTTGAGGATGCCAGGCGGCAACTTCGTGATGAGATTGCCGAACAAGCCGCAGTCATGGCAGAAGAGCTTATCGTCAGAAATTTGAAGCCAGCAGATCAGGTTGCTATTACCGAACAATATCTTGAAAGAGTGGGTGCGGTACAGTGAGACACACAATACTAGCGCGTCGATATGCCAAAGCGATTTTTTCTCTGGGCAAAGAGCAGGGGACAACTGAAGAATTCAGTAAGATTTTGAATGGACTGGCAGAGCTGTACGCCGACATTGAAGTCGGTATCTGTGACGCAGTGACGAACCCGCTGTATCCTCTCGAAGTTCGTCAGAAAGTCATGGCTAAAATAGCCGAGTCTGTTCAGGCCGATGCTATGATGAAGAGTTTTCTCAGCCTGCTCATCGAGAAAAAACGAGCTGATATCCTACCGGACATCGCTTATGAACTGCAGGTTATGGTGGATAAAGATCAGGGAATCAGCCACGGTTCCGTTGTCACCGCTTTTGAAATTGAACCAGCACTTCTGGATAAAATTCGAACAACATTAGAAAAAATTACAGGTAACAGAGTTATACTTGAAACCCAGGTTGATCCGTCCATTATCGGCGGTATTATCGCCAAGGTTGGTGACTTGGTGCTGGACGGAAGTATAAGGACACAGCTTAATGGATTAAAGGAATCTATCAAGGGGAGAGAATAGTCGATGCAGATCAAAGCCGAAGAAATCAGCCAGATCATTAAAGATCAAATAGCTGGCTATAAAAAAGATATTGACCTGAAAGAAACTGGTACCGTCCTTTCAGTTGGTGACGGTATCGCCCGTGTGTATGGCGTCGAGAACTGCCAGGCCATGGAACTTCTCGAGTTTCCAGGCAATATCTTTGGACTCGCCTTGAACCTTGAAGAAGATAACGTCGGTTGTGCTGTTCTCGGCGATGTTCGCAACATCAAGGAAGGTGACATCGTTAAGCGAACCGGCAGAATCGCAGAGGTCCCGGTTGGTCCGGAGATGGAAGGTCGAGTTGTCGATGGTATCGGGCAACCCATTGATGGGAAAGGACCAATCAATGCCAAAGAGACACGAAAGATCGAGGTTCTCGCTCCTGGTGTAATTGCCAGGAAGAGTGTCCACGAACCGTGTTACACCGGTGCCAAGGCTGTTGATGCCATGACGCCAGTTGGACGTGGTCAGCGAGAACTCATCATCGGTGACCGCCAAATCGGAAAAACCGCTCTCTGTGTCGATGCTATAATAGCTCAGAAAAACAGTGACATCCATTGTATTTATGTTGCCATAGGCCAGAAAAAATCCACTGTGGCTCTGGTAGTCGAAAATCTACGCAAGCACGGAGCCATGGAATACACCACCGTGGTTGCTGCCTGTGCCTCTGATCCGGCACCTATGCAATATGTCTCTGCTTTCGCCGGCTGCACTATGGGAGAATATTTTCGTGACAACGGTCAACATGCTCTGATCATATACGATGATCTTTCCAAACAAGCGGTTTCCTATCGCGAGCTTTCGCTTCTTCTGCGCCGTCCTCCAGGACGTGAGGCATACCCAGGTGACATTTTTTTCAATCACTCCCGTTTGCTAGAACGTGCATCCAAGGTCAACGACGAATTAGGGGCCGGTTCCCTGACCGCCCTGCCTATTATTGAAACGCAGGCAGGAGACGTATCAGCATTTATTCCCACCAATGTTATCTCAATCACCGATGGACAGGTGTACCTCGAGCCGAGCCTTTTCTTTGCTGGTGTTCGTCCTGCGATCAATGTTGGCCTCTCTGTATCCCGTGTTGGTGGCGCTGCCCAGGTCAAGGCAATGAAACAGGTAGCAGGCACCTTGCGACTTGATCTTGCTCAGTATCGTGAACTGGCTGCATTTGCCGGTTTCGGATCCGACCTCGATGCCGCAACCCAGGCACAGCTGACTCGTGGTGAACGTCTTGTGGAAATCCTCAAGCAACCACAATATCAACCACTGCCGATGGAAAAACAGGTCACCATAATATTCGCCGGCACCAAGGGCTTTCTTGATAAATTTCCTGTTGATACATTGGCGGATTATGAGCAGGAAATGTACAGTTACATTGAGTCCAATGAGCCCAGCATTTTCACTGAATTGCGTGAACAAGAAGCCATTACGCCTGAACTGGAAGAAAAAATGAAAAAGGCGCTGGCGTCCTTTGGAGAAACTTTTAAGGCGACAAAGGGCCTGAATTAAGCATAAGGACAGATTCTCATGCCAGGACTAAAGGATGTCAAAGATAAGATAAACGGTGTGAAAAAAACCGCGCAGATTACCAAGGCCATGAATATGGTGGCCTCGGCCAAACTCCGTGGCGCACAGGAAAAGATGGAATCATTTCGACCTTATGCTGAGAAATTTTCCGATACCATGCGGGATCTTTCCGGAGGCATGGAAGATAGTGATCTACCCTTGATGGAAGTACGAGACGTCAAAACGGTTGAAATTGTCGTTTTTACATCTGACCGGGGCCTGTGCGGCAGTTTTAACGCCAATATCATCAAGACTGCCAACCGCTTGCGGAAGCAATATGAAACAAGTGGCAAAAAAGTACAAGTAGTCACCGTTGGTAAAAAAGGGACACAGTTTTTTCGAAAAACAGGTCAGTTACGAGCTTCATTCAATGACATCATGGGGTCGTTTCAGATGTTCAATGCCCGTGAAATATCACAGAGCATAACAGAGGCGTTCCTCAGTGGAGAAAGTGACCAGGTAGACATTGTGTATGGTAAATTCCACTCAGTTGGTGTCCAGAAGCCTGAAATCGAAGAACTCCTACCGATTAAACCTCTCGTCACCACTGAAGAAGCAGCAAATAAAAATGTTGGTGGAGCATACAGTTACGAGCCAGACCCCACCGAAATCATGGATGTTTTGCTGCCACTCTTTCTTAATGTGCAAATTTACCATGCCATGCTGGAGGTCGGTGCCAGTGAACATGCCGCACGGATGACGGCCATGGACAACGCCACCAATGCTTGCAAAGACATGATCAAAGAACTGACTCAGTTGTACAATAAAGCGCGTCAGGCAGCGGTTACCGGCGAATTGATGGACATCGTCGGCGGTGCTGAGGCACTCAAGGGATAACAGGATACTACGAGGTATCTTCAAAGGATAGAGGAGGCCATTTCAAATGGGTGAGGCACGAGTAGGAAAAATTATACAGGTCATTGGACCGGTCGTCGACGTCGAGTTTGAACCAGGTAATCTGCCTGATATCTTGAATGCGTTGCATATAACCAACCCGGCTATCAATGATGAGCCGGACAATTTAGTTTGTGAAGTAGCCCT
>SKJK01000338.1 GCA_007121995.1 Desulfobulbaceae bacterium | reverse complement strand
GTTGGGCTGACGATGATACCAAGCTCATCTTCAAACCAGGATGTTGCCACCAGCGACTCCACATTGATATCTCCTTCGACGAAACCGAGGTCTGCCTGTCCGGAAGCCACCAGTTTTTCAGCGGTCATGGTGTTGACCACCAGCATGTTGATATGGGCTTCGGGGTGCATACGCATGAAAGCACCGATAAGAAAAGGAAGAACATAATTGCCAATGGTAGAACTGGCGACGATTTCAAGAACTCCGGCAACCGCACCGTGTTGTTCGGTGAGGACGGTCTCGATATTGGCCACCTGGTGGAGGATGGTCTTGGCAAGGGGGAGAAGATAACGGCCTCGATCGTTGAGTAGCAGGCTCCTGCCGTGACGATCAAAGAGAGGCCCTCCCAGTTGATTTTCCAGCTCGCCAAGGGCCATACTCACGGCGGATTGTGTCAAAAGAAGCCGTTTACTGGCCCTGGTCACCTGTTGTGTCTCAGCAACAGCAATAAATATTTCCAGTTGTCGAAAGGTAATGGCCATGGAGCAGTCTCGTATCAGTACAGCTGAACATGTTCATGATTTCAATTGAAAGGGATGGTTAAACTAACATTTTCGAAAAATAGGTCAACGAGTTTTCAAGGTTGGTCGATAATATTTTCGTCGATGTACGAAAATGATTGAGTATTCATTCACGGCTATTATGCTTGACAATGGAAAAGCTATTCGGTACCTTGATAAGGAGTGCTGATCAATTGCATCATTCCGATTGATGCTGCTGCGGGTATTTCCAGGAGAGAAAAATGGATCAGGTTGTTTCCACCAATATCATTTATATCACTCTTTTTTTGATCGGAGCGCTTGCGTTCGGCTTCGGTCCCATTATCATCGTCAAGCTTCTCAGTCCATCTTCGCATACCCGGCAAAGTGCCGGCCGCACCGGTCAACTTATCGAGTGCGGCATGGAACCCATTGGCAGTGCCTGGATCCGCTATGGCATTGTCTATTACCACTATGCGTTGATTTTCCTTGCCTTTGACGTCGATCTTCTCTTCCTTTACCCCGTAGCCGTTGCTTATAACAGTCCGGAACTCGGGTATCTCGATCTCATCGAAATCGTCTTGTTTGTTTCTATTCTTTCATTGGCTATTGTCTATGCCTGGCGCAAAGGAGTGTTCACGTGGGAACGGAAAACCTACCAACATCAATAGTACGTTTCGCCCAGCTTGACAAACTGCTCAACCTCGGTCGGGCCAACTCCCTCTGGCCCATGACTTTCGGTCTGGCCTGTTGTGCCATTGAAATGATGTGCACAGGCGGGTCCCGGTATGACCTCTCCCGCTTTGGCGCTGAAGTTTTTCGCCCTTCACCCCGGCAGAGCGATGTGATGATTGTCGCCGGCACAGTCAATAAAAAGTTAGAGCTGGCTGTCAAGACCCTATACGACCAGATGCCTGAGCCCAAATGGGTCATTGCCATGGGGAATTGCGCTATTTCCGGCGGCCCCTTTAAGGTGAAGGGAAATTACAACGTGATTGAAGGCGTGGATAAACTGTTCCCGGTCGACGTCTATATACCCGGGTGTCCTCCCAGGCCCGAAGCCCTGCTGGAAGGGATCATGACCCTTGAGGAAAAGATCACCGGGGAGCGACGTTGGCCTCGGGTCTACGCGAGCTGAGCCGGAGGTTATCATGGAGAGATACGAAAAAACCCGAGCCGCTCTGGATCCCCTGTTTCCATCAAACCACGAACAAGAAGCAGTTGTCGTCGAGCCGAGCGATGCCGAGCCCTCGCCACAGGTCAGGTTGCCGGGAGTTGTAGTTACCGAGTACGACCGGACCGGTAGCCATCTCGATGTACTCTGTCTTCCGGAACAGGTGGTTGCCGTGGGTCAGGTTCTGGAGGAGGAAGGATTTTTCCTCGAATCAATCGCCGGGGTTGACTGGTTGCAACAGGGTCAGTTGGAGGTCATCTATGATTTTAACCTCCTTGGGGGCGATCAGTGCCGGGTTATGGTCCGGACCTTTATCGACCGCAACGAGCCGGTGGTGCCAACCCTCACGGGAATTTTTTCGGCGGCTGACTGGCACGAGCGCGAAACCTTTGACTTCTACGGGGTTCATTTTCAGGGCCATCCCGATCTGACGCGTATTCTTCTTCCCGAAGATGCCGATTTCCATCCACTTTTAAAGGATTTTGCGCCATGACCGTACCTATTTATCCACGGCATGATGAAACCTTTGTTCTCAATCTGGGGCCCCAGCACCCCGCTACTCATGGTGTTTTGCGGGTCAAACTCACCATGGATGGGGAATATATTGTCAAGGCGGAACCCGTGCTGGGGTATATCCATCGCATGCATGAGAAAATGGCCGAGGCTGGAACCTTTGCCCAATTCATGCCTAACACCGCCCGCATGGATTATCTTCATGCCTTGGCCTTTAATCACGGTTGGGCTTTGGTGGTGGAAAAGGCAGCCGGCATTGAAGTCCCGCCGCGAGCTGAATACATCCGGGTCATTACGGTCGAGCTCAACAGGATACACAGTCATCTACTCTGGTGGGCCGCAAATCTCCTTGATCTCGGTGCATTCACCCCCCTGCTGTACGCTTTTGATGATCGGGAACAAGTGATCGATCTGCTTGAGCGGGTCACCGGCTCACGGCTGACCTATTGCTACATGCGCTTTGGTGGCGTTTTAAACGATATCGACGAGGAATTCATCAGCGGTACCCGCGCTTTTCTGGTTCGACTCCGGGAACGGATTCCGGTCTTTTATCATGATCTGGTCACCCATAATATCATTCTCATTAAAAGGATCAAAGATATAGGCATAATCACTCCTGAGATGTGTCAACGCTACGGGGTCACCGGACCGGTGGCCCGCGGTTCCGGAATAAACTACGATGTCCGTAAGGACGAACCCTATTCAGTCTATCCGGAATTCGATTTTGATGTACCGGTATACGATGAATGTGATTCCATGGCCAGATACATGGTGCGTGTAGATGAAATGGAACAGTCCATGCGCATTATCGAACAGGCCCTCGACGCCTTGCCCGACGGGCCCATTATGGCCAAGGTGCCAAAAATGCTCAAGCCCGAGGCCGGGTATTACTACTCAGCAGTGGAGACTGCCCGCGGATCACTTGGTAATCGTCTGGTTTGTAATGGCGACAAGAATCCCTATAAGCTAAAAATTCGCTCGCCGACCTTCTCCAACCTGAGTCTATTTGGTGAAGTGACTCAAGGCATGCTCCTTGCGGACGCTCTCGCCTTTCTGGGCAGCCTGGATCTGGTTATACCCGAGATTGACCGCTGAAAGGCGGAGGTGAACTGTATGGAAACGAGTATTTGGCACGCTCTCTTATATCTGGTGGGCATCCTGGCTTTTGCAGGCCTCAACGCCGCCTATCTCGGTTATTGCGAACGAAAG
>SKJK01000272.1 GCA_007121995.1 Desulfobulbaceae bacterium | reverse complement strand
GGTCAGGATGGAAGGCTGCCCCCAAGGTGTCCCGCACACAATGCACCGGCCACTGTCCACCATGTTCCTGGAAATGTTGTGTTTCGGCAGGATGCCAGTCGCGGCTGGCAAACACCGGCAGTCCGGCAGCAGAAAAGTGATGGATCGCCCGGTTGAGTGGCTCCACGACCCGGTCTCCGTGGGCAACCGGCAGGGCCCCACCAGGACAAAAATCATTTTGAACATCAATAATCAGCAAAGCCATATGTCTGGACATGCTCAGGTCCTCCTTTGCGTGGTGGCCTGGATGATGGAACACCGTAATTCTTTTAATTGCGGTGAGATCGAGACCTTGTAGCGGTGGGGGTTGATAAAACGGCGACAACCGGCAGGCAGGAGGGCCAACTCTCTGCGACAACGCTCTGCCATTCGATCAAGGGGCTCGGACGCCAGGGTGCGCTGTCCTTTTTCCATAACCGTGCGGCGAAGATCAACCAGGCGGATATTTTCGGGTAATGTTGTATGATGGAGGGGATTGGTAGGATCATAAACTGTTGTTCCTGGGGCAATGTTGTCTTCCTCGAGACAAACCACATCCTGGATAAAGCCACCGTGTGCATCAAGGGCCCGCAACACCCGCTTGCTGCCCGGCAGGGTCGCTTTGGCAATATCACTGGTAATTTTCATGCGCGGCCGGCCATCCATATCCACCAGTTTGTATACCCCGCCAAGGGCTACTCCGCCAGGGCCGGCGGCAGTGGAGAGGTTGGTACCGACCCCATACATGTCCACCCGGCCGTTTTCATCGCGGATCGAATCAATGACATGCTCATCAAGTTCATTGGAAGCGAAAATGCGCACTTCAGGAAAACCTGCCTCATCAAGCATGCGTCGAGCCTCACGGGAGAGATAGGCGAGGTCGCCCGAGTCGAGGCGGATGCCCAGTAAATCGTGGCCTTGTTCATGCAATTCCCGAGCGACGGTAATGGCATTCGGTACCCCGCTTTTAAGGGTGTTATACGTGTCGACCAAGAGAATAGTGCTGTTGGGAAACGCAGCTGCATAGGCGCGAAAAGCTGTCAATTCGTCGTTGAAAGCCTGCACCCAGCTATGGGCATGGGTTCCCCGGACAGAGAGGCCATAGGCCATGCCGGCCAGGACATTACTGGTCCCCTTGACCCCGCCGACACAGGCGGCTCGGGAGGCGGACAGCCCACCGTTGGGTCCCTGGGCGCGGCGCAACCCAAACTCGACCACTTCGGCTCCAGCTGCGGCATGACAGATCCGGGCGGCCTTTGTGGCCACCAGAGTCTGAAAATTGATGATGTTGAGCAGCAGGGTCTCCACCAGCTGCACTTCCGCAAGATTGCCGGAGACGGTGAGCAAAGGTTCGTTGGCGAAAACAACGGTCCCCTCTGGCGGTGCCTTCACCTGGCCTTGAAAACGAAAATCACGCAGATACGAGAAAAAGGCAGCGGAAAACAGATCAAGGCTACGGAGATACTCGATCTCTTCGGCAATAAATTGCAGATCTTCCAGTGCTTCAAGGGCCGGTTCAAGGCCGGCGAAAACTGCATATCCACCGGCAAAGGGATTGTGGCGAAAATAGAGATCAAACACTGCTGGTTTATCGGTCATGCCTTCCTTGAAATAGCCGGCCAGCATGGTCAGTTCGTACAGATCGGTGAGCAGTGGTGACAATCGCATGAAGGTCTCCCGGAAAGATAACGAGACAACCCCAAGTAGCACGTTGGCATAACCAAACACGGGGTTGTACCTGTTTGATTTGTCAAGATCCTGTATTGGAAGCCACCCTCCTCCGCCGGCCAATCAGATCCACGTTCCCAAGGGTCAATGGAGACTGTACCCTGAATCTGTGACGGCAGGAATCTTGTTTGGGATATATTTTGTCGTAGTCAGGTTTTAAATGTGGCGGATTCAGGTTGTATTATGCAGTCACTCGGATGAACGCTCATGAATTCAGGTGTACTATATACGACTGAACATCAATGGAAAGGATATTTTCAGGAAAAAACGCTGTGATTGGCGGGCAGATACCACTGAGGCAACAAGCTGGAGGTCGAGTAAGGGCCGGTATAGGGTCAGGAGTTGAGGCCGGTTACGGTAACTCAACATTCCGGCCAACCTCATAGACAAGACGCTGGTAGAGTTGTTCCTGCCGGTCATTGTCAAGGTCGAGGAACTGGGCGGCAAAGTTCGATACCGTGGCTCGGACAACCCTGGCTTTGATCTGGAATTGCGAGGGGTGGTGTTCGTGGTTGTCAAACAAGAGGACAATGGTCAGTTCCTGGGCCACTGCTGGTATTGTTCCCTCGGCCTCGATCGCGCAGCCACTGATCGAGAGGTCCACAAGCGTTCCGCTGTGGTTTTGATTGTTGATCGTATATGCAATGGACGGTCCGTTCAGTTTAAAGCGGATACCGTTTCTGCGCCTGGTAGCGGCCAGTTTTCTTTCCGCCTCCTCGAGCTGCTCCGCGTACATGGTTTTGTAGCATTGAATTTTGTCGGTAAAATTCAGGATTTGTTTGTGGCTGATGGTGTCCTGCACCACCCGGACAATCTCGCCTACTTTGTTGGCAACCAGGTAGTCCATTATTTTTTTGTAGACGGGAAGCCCGTTGAGATACATGAGATTACACGCGGAACTATCATTGATCACAATGAATCCCGGCTGCAGGTCCGCCACACAGAAGCGGATGTCCGTGTACAGCGCATTCAATGTTTTTGCATCGACATTGCCTGATATGGTGAGGTAGAGTCTGTTTTTAGCGATATCAGCGACGGCCTTTACCTTTGCTTGAGAACTCACCATGCTATTCCTTTTGTTCCGATTTTAAATGCGTTTGTGAATGTAACCGCTTGTATATATTACATATTACGAGAATCACATTGTGCAGTTCATCAAAGAGTCAGGGGAAGTGAGTCGTTTCTGAATGGGCACAGGCAATCTTGTACTTTAAAACTGCACTGAATTTTTATGAAGATATTGTATGAGTGGCTCAAGGCCTTTGTCAAAAGTAATTATCGGCCGGTGATATTTGTTTTTCTACCTGAACAGTTGCCTGGATTTTTAGTGGGCTGTACTGCTAATCCAGATCGGTTCGATATGATGTGCCCCAGGTACAATCATTGATTGATACTCCTTATTCGCATGAGCATCTCCATGAAAAATCATGTACAGGCAATGATGCTGATCGGCATGGTCCTTGTTGCCGGGTGCAGCATCCACGGCGGAAGGCAAGTCACCCCGGGTAATATGGCCGTCTCCGAACCCATGGTCCTGACCATTCTACACATCAACGATCACCACTCCCATCTTGATGCGCAATCAATTGCCCTGCAGTTGGCCACCTCCAAGGACAAACGGGAGGCGATCAGTACCGAGCTGGGTGGTTTTCCCAGGATAACCGCCGCGTTT
>SKJK01000341.1 GCA_007121995.1 Desulfobulbaceae bacterium | reverse complement strand
GGAGAGATTATTAAACCCCAGTATGTCATCGAAAAACTCCACGAACTCACCGGTGGCGATGCCATCATCACCACCGAAGTCGGCCAGAACCAGATGTGGGCGGCTCAGTTTTACAAATTCAACTACCCTCGTCGCCTGCTGACCTCCGGTGGTCTAGGCACTATGGGATACGGATTACCCGCTGCCATAGGCGCACAGATGGCCTTTCCCGAGGCAATGGTCATAGATGTAGCCGGCGACGGTTCGATTCAGATGAACATCCAGGAACTGGCCACAGCCAGAGAGTGTGGCGCACCGGTCAAAATTGCCATTCTTAACAACAACTACCTGGGTATGGTACGCCAGTGGCAGGAACTCTTCTATGACCGTCATTATGCCTCGACCACCATGGAGGTGACTCCGGATTTCGTCACCCTCGCCCAGGCCTATGGTGCCGTCGGCCTGCGAGCTCAAACCAAAGATGAAGTGGAACCGGTCATCCGTGAAGCCCTCACCACCAAAAATGTTGTGGTCATGGACTTTTCTATTCACCGTGAAGAAGGTGTTTTCCCCCTGGTGCCGGCGGGGAAGGCTACCACCGAAATGCTCCTGGTCTAGTGCCCATCCAGCAAAGGCTCTATTCCCTGACTCCTTGTTGCGCTGGCAAATGTAATCCTCGGAACAGTCACTCTCTGTTTGCGGTTACATTTGTCGGCACGCTTCGATTCAGAACAAAATAGCTCGTATTCTGTTCAGGCACTGGTCTAGCCAATGCCTGAACAAAAAATCGTTTCCTTCCGGCCCCGCACCGGGCCAATGCATCAGACAGCCAACGTCCAACAGGATCAATGACCATGAAACATACCCTTTCCGTACTGTTGCGTAACCGTCCCGGCGCTCTTTCCCGGGTTACCGGGCTTTTCAGCGGCCGCTGCTTCAACATCGAGAGCCTTTGCGTTGCCGAGACCTTCGACCCGCAGGTCTCCTGCCTGACCGTGGTCACTCACGGCGAGGCGGCCATTATTGAACAGATCACTAAACAACTCCACAAACTGATCGACGTCGTCAAAGTGACCGACGTCAGTGATGGCGAGTTTGTTGAACGGGAAATGGCGCTGATCCGGGTCAAGGCGGAAGCGGCAACCAGAGCAGAAGTTTTGCGGATTATTGATATCTTCCGTGGCAAGGTTGTCGACGTCAGCCCCAACTCGTATGCCCTGGAAATCACCGGTTCCGAATCGAAAATCAAGGCGGTAATCGATATCCTCCGCCCTCTGGGCATCAAAGAAATCGTCCGGACCGGAAAGATTGCCATGGTACGTGCCCCCAAAAAATAACCTGCTCCCCGCCGGGCCGAACCTGCAAGGTCATCCACGCACCGCCCGGCTTCCTTTTCTCCAGGATTTTCCATGCAACAACCCAAAGTTCCTGTGGCCAGTGAAGGGGTTCCTTTCATCCTCTTCAGTGGTTTTGCCACCTTGGTTTTCGCCCTGATCGGCTTGTCCCTCCCAGCTCTGCTCTGCCTGCTGCTCACCGCCTTTGTCACCTATTTCTTCCGTGATCCGAGCCGGGTTGTCCCTACGGATCCGGGGGCCATCATCTGCCCGGCGGACGGCAAGGTCATCCAGGTGCGGGAGGTGGACGACCATCGCTTTGCACAACAGCGCGTCCTGAAAATTTCCATATTCATGAACGTTTTCAACGTCCATGTCAACCGTATCCCCATGGGCGGCACTGTCGAACGGGTGTTTCTGTCTCCCGGTGCTTTTTATGCCGCGGACAAGGACAAAGCCGAACTTCATAACGAATACTGTGCACTCACCATCACCACTTCTGCCGGTCTGCAATATACCGTGGTCCAGATTGCCGGTTTCATAGCCCGTCGTATCGTCTGCTGGGCGGAACAAGGGGACCTGGTTACCGCTGGCCAGAGATTCGGTCTCATCCGCTTCGGGTCCCGGGTCGACCTGTATCTGCCGCCTACCGTGCAGGTTCAGGTCCAAACAGGCGAGAAAGTCCGGGCTGGCGAGACGATACTGGGGCTTGCGGCAGAGACAAACGGTCAGGAAAAAAATCAGGAATCGATTGCCTGACCCCCGTGTACCTCGTATATTATTAATTGGCTCGACATATTCAGCCTCAGTCTTAACGTACCGGCGTATCCCTCGCTCCCCTTCGCGCCACAGCGGAGAACGACCCGCCCTTTTACCGCGACGACCCCCTATAGAGTACACTATGGATAGTACACAATCGAATCGTTTTTACATCATTCCCTGCATGCTGACCATCTGCAGCCTGTTCAGCGGCTTCTATTCCATAATCGCCTCGATCAACGGCTATTTTTTCGCTGCAGCCATTGCTATTCTGGTGGCCGCTGTTTTTGACGGACTGGATGGCCGGGTAGCCCGGATGACCGGATCCACCTCGACCTTCGGCATGGAACTCGACTCCCTGTGCGACATGGTCTCTTTTGGAGTCGCTCCAGCGCTGCTGGCCTATCTCTGGGCTTTGACTCCCTATGGCCGCTACGGCTGGCTGGCTGCTTTTCTCTTTGTGGCCACCACCACCCTGCGCTTGGCACGTTTCAACACCCAAACCATCAACAACCCTGGTCATGATTTCACCGGTCTGCCCTGCCCGGCGGCGGCCAGCGTCATCGCCACTGCGGTCATGTTCAGCAGCCAGGTCTTCAAAACCACTGATACCGTCAAGCACATCACCCTGCTGCTCCTGGTCTATCTCCTGTCCTACCTGATGGTCTCCACCCACAGATACCTGAGTTTCAAAAATATCAATATCCCCAGGGAAAGACGTTTCCACGTGATTATCGGCATGATCCTGCTGTTGGTCCTACTGGCCACCGAACCACCGATCACGCTGTTTGTGGTTGCCATTGCCTACATGTTCTCCGGCCCGTTTCTTGCCGTCAGAGCCCACCTGCTCCGAAAAAGGAAGAAACTGGCCAAACAGGAAAAGTCTTCTTCCTGAACGGCACTTTATCTCGAGAGCCCAGGTGCGAATCATCGGCGGCAGTGCCCGGGGCAGAAAACTGATGTCCCCGGCCAGCGGAAAAGCGGACATCCGTCCCACCAGCGACCGGGTCCGTGAAGCCCTGTTCAATATCGTTGCCCAGCGAACAGCTGGGAGTACTGTACTCGATCTCTTTGCCGGCACTGGTGCTCTGGGGATCGAAGCCCTGAGCAGAGGCGCATCTTTCGTTCTTTTTGTTGACAAATCCCGGCAGGCAGGCCAATTAATCGAAGCCAATCTCCGCTCCTGTTTTCACCAGCCGCAAGCCGCTTTTATTCGCCAGGACCTGGCTCTCGCTCTCCGCGCACCAGGGCAGATCCTGACTCTGCCGCGGGCGACACGCTTCGACCTGGTGTTCATGGATCCGCCGTATACAAAAAAACTGGCTGAGCCATTGTTGACAAAAATAGAAAAAACTGCTTTGCTC
>SKJK01000340.1 GCA_007121995.1 Desulfobulbaceae bacterium | reverse complement strand
CTTCTTCGTGATGGCAAAAAAATGATCCTTGCCCTGGAACAGTCCGAACGGGAGAAATCCGGTCTAGCTAAGCTCAAAGTAGGATATAATAAAATTTTCGGGTACTTTTTTGAAATCAGTCGCAATCAAGCAAAGGATGTCCCTGATTACTTTATTCGTAAGCAGACCCTGGTGAATGCGGAACGCTTCATCACCCCGGAACTCAAAGAACTGGAGAATGACATAGCTACAGCGCAGGAACGGCGTTTGGAACTTGAGTACACGCTGTTCACGGATATCCGGACTCATTTCGCCACCCATAATCAGCGCCTTCTTACCACCGCCACCCAACTGGCCACCATCGATATTCTCGCCAACTTTGCGGAAAGCGCTGCCCGATACAACTATCGTTGCCCCGCAATCAATACGAAAGGACACATACGAATCACAGAAGGCCGGCACCCGGTTATCGAACGGACCCTCGAACCCGGACGCTTTGTGCCCAACGATATGTATCTCGACCAGCAAACCAGTCAGATACTGATCATCACCGGCCCCAACATGGCTGGTAAATCAACCGTGCTTCGCCAGACCGCACTCATCACTCTCATGGCACATGTCGGCTGTTTTGTCCCCGCAGATTCAGCGGACATCTGCATTGTCGATCGAATTTTTACCCGAGTGGGAGCCATGGATGATTTGCGCCGGGGCCAGTCCACCTTCATGGTAGAAATGAATGAAACCGCAAATATTCTCAACAATGCGACGGAGAACAGCTTGGTCATCCTTGATGAGATCGGTAGAGGCACTTCGACCCACGATGGACTCGCTATTGCCTGGGCCGTTGTAGAAGAGCTGGCACGAAAAAATACGGTGGGTATAAAAACTCTTTTTGCAACCCATTACCACGAGATGACCGATCTGGCCACCTCCAGTCAAAAAATTTGTAATTACTCCATCGCGGTGAGCGAACAGGAAGGGACGGTTCGTTTTCTGCACAAACTCGTCAGCGGAGCTGCCAATCGCAGCTATGGAATTCAGGTCGCTTCATTGGCCGGTGTTCCAGCGCATGTCATTACCCGAGCCCAGGAAATTCTTACAGCGATTGAAAAAGAGGAAGGACAATCTCCCAGCTCTATGAATATTCCTGTCTCAAAACAGCTTGATCCCGGCCATCCTCGCCAACTGCCACTCTTTTCCTATGATGTTGCCCCACTGGTCCGAATGCTTTCCTCGATCGACCCCGATAAAATCTCACCACGCGAGGCGCTCGACATACTCTATAGCGCCCGAAATCTGATCAAAATCAAACCAGAAGCCCCCCATCCTTGAGTTTTGCCTGTACAGTCCTCATCCTTGACCGAGTTGCATTACTGTTAAATTTTTTGTATCTTTGTGACGAATAAATTGAAAAAATCGATGAAAAATCGATTGAACATCCCTCTTGGGTACAATTTCTTTTACCTCCTATTGTGAATACAGTATAATCTGCCCATAAACACCAGTGCCGTGCCCTAGACTCCGGTATTGTGCAGGTACTCTTGACCTAGCAATTCGAATATACGACTTTTCTGTTTTTTTTCGCAAACTTTCACCGGATGCAAGCAAAAAGCTGCATAACCTGGTTATCTTTTTTTATGCTGGCAATGCCTATTCCAAGCCCCCCCCACCTCACCGTCCGCCAGAAGCTTCTGGCACGTCTATTGACCTGTATGGTGGTTTTTTTGAGTTGGCCGTTGGCAGACCTGTCAGCTCAACCAGCTCTTCCCGTCATAGCCCAGTTACAAAATGAATCTTTCTCGCGCCAATATCGTCAAGCAAAAGAATATGCTGCATATCTGGAGCAGAATAACATACGGAAAAAGGACCGGGGAGCCTGGTTGGCAGGGGTAAGAAATTTTCGCAAAATCCACATAGCCTGTAAAAATGATGCGTTAGGACCTCCCAGCCTATTCATGATCGGCACGCTCTACAGGCAGATGTATGAACAGTTCGGAATTCCCATTGACCTGGATTATGCTATCGACCATTTCACCGATGTTGCCACATTATACCCCAGACATGCTCTGGCAGATGAGGCCCTCCTCCTTGCCGCTGATAGCTGGCTCCTTCACGACAGTGAAGAAAGCATTGAACGAGCGATTCCACTGTATCAGCGAATAATCGATTCCTATCCAAATTCTCCTCACCTTGTCAAGGCTCGCTCACAACTCCAGGAACCTGCAGCCAACCATTCAAAACCATTACGTTTATCCGCTGATACCATTGTTACCATCACCCCGGAACCCGCAGAAAATGCCCCTGTACAGGTCCTACCCGTCAAATACTGGTCAACTGCGGATTATACCCGCATCGTGATGCAGACATCAGCACCGACTACCTATCGCTACAAACTGCTGGAAAAAGAAGGAAATCAACCACGTCGGATCTACATTGATTTTGATTCAAGCCATATTCCGCATCAGGAAAAAAAACCTTTACGTATTGAAGATGGCCTGCTCAAACAGATCAGATCCGGTCAATTTGACACCAGTACCGTACGAGTAGTCCTTGATCTTGAATCCTTGTCCGATTACAAAATATTCAATCTGGCGGATCCATTCAGGGTCATCATCGATGTACACGGTACGAGACAACTCACCACCTCTGCCAAAACAGCAACACAAATAACGCGCGAAGAAAGCATCATCGAACCACATGAAGAAATCCCACCATTAGCTGTGGAGGTGCCAATAATTCTCCCAGGTTCTGTTGCTTCAAAAAACGTAGAAAGTCTGCCCGTACTCACCTTGAAAGGACCGGGGAAAAAAAACCCACTCACTGTCGCATCGACAAGAACACTTCGTGCTGATGAGATCTCACTGGCACAGCAACTGGGCCTGGGGGTACGGAAAATCGTTATTGATCCGGGACATGGAGGCAAAGACCCCGGGGCTATGGCTTTTGGTGTCAAAGAAAAAGACGTTGTCCTCAACGTTTCTGAAAAGATGGCCAGGATCCTTCGGCAAAACTTCAACTACGAGGTTGTTCTCACCAGGTCAACCGATACGTATATCCCTCTTGAAGAACGGACCGCCATAGCTAACACAGAAAAGGCGGATCTTTTTGTTTCAATTCATGTCAATGCCCATCCCGACAAAACAATCGGCGGCGTAGAAACCTACTTCCTGAACCTGGCGACCGATGCTCATGCCATGCGAGTCGCTGCGCGGGAGAATGCCACTTCAACACATAACATCGGAGAGTTACAGGATATTCTCTCCAACCTTATGAACAATTCCAAAATTGACGAATCGGCACGTCTCGCGCAGTTTGTCCAAGCGCACCTGGCATCGGGCCTGGATACCTATCAACCCCACGACCACGGTGTCAAGCAAGCGCCTTTCTATGTCCTTATAGGGGCGGAAATGCCCGCAGTCCTGGTGGAGATTTCCTTTATTACCAATCCGCTCGAGGCTGAACTG
>SKJK01000237.1 GCA_007121995.1 Desulfobulbaceae bacterium | reverse complement strand
GAATGGCTGGGCAGCAATCAGCAAAAGATGCAGCGGTTTACGGTTCCCCTGCTTTTTTTGTGTGTTGGTGTCGTCATGCTGTTAGTTTATCTGACCGGTGGCATCAAATTCGTTTTTTCCCATTCCATGTACATTCCGGTTCTGCTTGCCGGTTTTCTTCTCGGTATAAAGGGTGGGTTGGTTTTTGGCTTGCTTGGTGGTCTTGCCCTGGGGCCTGTGATGCCAATTGACGTCAGCACCGGTGAAATGCAATCCACACTCAATTGGATGTATCGCGGCGGTTTTTTTATTTTGATCGGTTTTCTGAGCGGAGCGGCAAGTGACAGCGTCCAGTCGTACCTCCGGCATCTTCATTGGAGTGCTCGCCATGATCCATCTACCGGTTTGCCAAATCGAACCGCTTTGCTAGAGACTTTCCCGACGAAACCGGCCGGTAAACATAGTTCGAACGCCTCGGCCCTTGCTGTTTTTTCCATTGAAAACAGAACAGAATTGAGATCTGCTTTTGGGTTTGAGGTCATTGAAAAGGCTGTCTTCCAGCTGGCCCAGCGCCTCCAGGAGATTGTCTTGGATGAGGCCCGGATTCACCGTGTGGATAGCGAGTTGTTGGCGGTTCTGCTTACCGGCACAGACAGTGCTGAAATTATCGAACGAGTTGAGGAGATGCGGGCATGTGCTCAAGCCCCTTTGATGCTGGAATCTATCCCCATTCATGTTGATGTCCGCCTGGGGTATGTGGTTTTCGAAGCGCTTCTCCAAAAGCCGGAAACCTACCTGCAGGAAGCCGAAGCTGCCTTGATCGAGGCGCGGGATAAGGTGCGGGACTGTGCCGCCTACAATAGAGCGATCAGTGCCATCACCAGAGAAAACCTCCACCTTCTCGGTGAACTGAAAGATGCGATCAGAGACGGACAGTTGTTTCTTGAGTATCAGCCTAAGATGGTGCTGACCACAGGGGTGGTGCCAGGTGTCGAGGCCTTGGTTCGTTGGAATCATCCCCTGCGGGGGGTGATACCTCCTGAGGTATTTATCCCCAAAGCTGAACAGAGCACTCTGATTAACCTGATCACCCGGTTTGTTTTGGGCGAGGCCTTGGGGCAAATGGCCCGGTGGCACCGTCAGGGCATAAAGGTTACCATGGCGGTCAATATTTCGACCCGTAACCTTCTGCAGCCGGGTTTTGTCGATCAGGTCCTGCGTCTGCTCGATCAACATGGTCTGGAGCGGCACCTGTTGGAAGTGGAAGTGACCGAAACGGCACTGATGATGGAAACGGAGCGCGCCATCGCCGGGCTGACCAAGTTGTCAGATACAAAAGTCATCGTCTCCATTGATGATTTTGGCACCGGGTATTCATCGCTGCAGTATCTGCACCGATTGCCTGTTTCCCTGATCAAGATCGATCAATCGTTTATCCGTAAACTCCCCGGAGATACGGGAGCCATGCACATTGTTGAAGCCGCCGTCACCCTGGCCCATAAACAGGGTATGCAGACCCTTGCCGAGGGTGTGGAGAGCAGGGAAACCTGCCTGTTTCTCAAGGAAATAGGCTGTGACCTCGCTCAAGGCTATTTCCTGTCCCGACCGCTGACCGCCGAGGCATTTGCTGCCTGGTACAAGAAAAACGGTGGTTATATCCGGACATGACATCGATGTGACACCCACCGGAGGCAGTTCGGTGCGCCGGAGGGGCATTGTCGTTGCATCCTTGATTCTCCTGTTGTACCATCATGCCGATACACCGTGACGGCTGAACGCTTGCTTGGGTTTTATTTTACTGTAATCAGGTTATAATTGCAGCGGAATCTTTGATAATAACCTTCACCCGCCGTCCTTCGGGGCGTCCGTCCTCACGCCAACTTCATTGCGCATAACCGTCCGATAAAGTTTACTTTAATCGAACGGTTACCGACAACGAAGCTGATGCACAAACGAACGCTCATGGATCCAGGGATACAGATACCAAATGAGATGTTACAACGCTGTATCGGACTTCCCAGGTCTTTTCCTGAATGTTTTCTTTTGCATGGATTAATCTTGTTAATCGGACGACTGGCGCGCATCCCGTTGCCAATGGTGGAGGAACGTTTATGCCGTATGTCAATATCAAGGTCACACGGGAAGGTGTGACTGCAGCGCAAAAAGCCGAGCTTGTCAAAGGTGTGACCGATCTGCTTCAGCAGGTGCTGGGAAAAAATCCAGCAACAACGGTGGTGGTGATCGACGAGGTGGACACGGATAACTGGGGGATAGCCGGCGAGCAGGTCAGCATACGACGAAGTCGGGGACAGTAATACCGCCGCCAATCAGATTTGACTTCCGTACTCAGACAGACAGTAGTCGCTGCAAGAGGGCGGATGGGGGTGGATGTCGACCTGACAGGAAAGAATGACCAACGTCTCTGGCATTGCGGCAGAGATTGTGTTGTCTGGGCCGATTGTCGTTGGGCGGGAGGAAGAACATGATGGCATATCTGGTCGAGATGATTCACGCCGAGCCCTTTTATGAGCTGGCCACCCTGGTGGTGCTGGCCTCAGTGCTCGGCTTCATTGGGTTGCTGCTCCGTCAACCCATGGTGGTCAGTTTTATTGCCGTGGGCGTCCTGGCAGGACCGTCTGCCCTTGATATCGTCCAGTCGCATCAGAATGTTGAGTTGCTGGCGGAATTAGGCGTGGCGGTCCTTTTGTTCCTGGTCGGGCTGAAATTGGACCTGAAACTGGTCCGTTCCATGGGACTGGTTTCCCTGGCCACTGGTCTTGGTCAGGTTCTATTTACCTCGGTAATCGGCTTTACCATCGGGATTGCCTTGGGGATGGATACGGTCACCTCGCTCTATGTGGCTGTGGCGCTCACTTTTTCCAGCACCATTATTATTGTCAAGCTCCTCACTGATAAAAAGGAAGTCGACTCGCTCCATGGCCGCATTGCCATTGGTTTTCTCATTGTGCAGGATCTGGTGGTGGTCCTGGCAATGATGGTCTTGTCCGCCTTTGGTATCGGCGCGCAGGCAGGAGGTGATACTCATATTTTCGTCCACCTGGCCAGCGTGCTGGCCTATGGAGTCGCCCTGCTGGTCCTGGTCGGCTTGTTTATCCGTTTTCTGGCTACCCCCCTGGTCAGTCGTGTGGCTCATTCTCCGGAACTGCTCATCACCTTTGCCATCGGCTGGTCCGCCCTGCTGGCCACCCTGGGCAGTCACTTTGGTTTCAGCAAGGAATTGGGCGGGTTGCTGGCGGGGGTTTCGCTGGCTTCAACCCCGTTCCGCGAGGCCATTATTGCCCGTTTGGCGTCTCTGCGAGATTTTCTGCTCTTGTTTTTCTTTATTGCACTGGGCATGCACCTTGATCTCGGCCTGCTTGGTGCGCAACTGGTTCCGGCCATCATCTTTTCTCTTTTCGTGCTGATCGGCAACCCGCTTATCGTCATGATCATCATGGGGGCCATGGGCTACCGTAAGCGCACCGG
>SKJK01000039.1 GCA_007121995.1 Desulfobulbaceae bacterium | reverse complement strand
TAAACGGCACCACGGTGTACAGCACGACCAACACCAATGAAACCGGTGGTGACGACACGACCGCATCGCCCAGCGATGTCATCGCCGGCATCAATCAAAAATCCAACGAGACAGGGGTAACAGCTGCGGTTAATGAAGACGGTGAGTTGGCCCTCACCGCCCAAGATGGTCGCAATATCATTTTTCATGAGACAGGCGATGTTGATGGATTGGTGGCAGCTGCAGATGCTGGTGAAACTACAACCCGGGGCACCTTGACCCTGACCGCTGATCAAGCCATCACTGTGGGAGGAACTGCGGCAGAAATAGGTTTCACTGCCGACGATGTTTTTTCCGTGGACTCAAGCAAGGGCGTCAATATCGTTGACATCAGTACCCTTGCCGGTGCCAACGAAGCCATCCAACGAATCGACGCGGCCATCAATACTGTTGATGCCAGCCGCGGCGACCTCGGTGCCATCCAGAACCGCTTCGAGTCCACCATTGCCAACCTGCAGAACATCTCCGAGAATGTCTCGGCGGCCCGGTCCCGCATCCTGGATGCGGATATTGCACAGGAAACCTCCAACATGACCAAACAGAACATCCTCCAGCAGGCCGGTGTCTCCATTCTGGCCCAGGCTAACCAGACCCCGCAGCTAGCCTTGAGCCTGCTCGGCTAGTTTCTCTTCCCCCGGGGGGCCATTTCGGTTCCCCGGGCTTTGCGTTACTTATTTATCACTACGCTGGAGGCAGCACGATGAATATTGAAACCATGGGTACGACAGTTTTCACCCCTCCCCGGGCCAACGAACCGGCCCAGCAGGTGGTACGGCAACGGCAGGACAGCCAGCAGCCGCAAAGCAGTCCTCAGGAAAACAAGATGCAGCCGGAAGAACTGCTCAGCCAGATCAAAAACATTACCGAGGACGGTCTGTACAGCGTCCGTTTCGAACGGGACTCCGGGAGCGAGCAGCTGGTTGTCTCGATCGTTGACAGCAATACCGATGAAATCATCCGGCAGATCCCGCCGGAGGAACTGGTCAACCTCACCAAGCAGCTCAAGGAGCTGAGCGGCAATGTCGTCAACACCCGCGGGTGAGCTGCTAATACGCACCATGAGCAAGCTCACGGCGAGCCCTGGCAGCAGCATCCAAGAAGACTGAAGACACACCGAACACACGAAGGCACCAACCATGACTATTCAATTTAGCGGCTTAGCCACTGGACTGGAAACGGGCAGCATCATCGAGCAGTTGATGAATATTGAACGTATGCCCATTGCCCGACTGGAAGCAGATAAAACCTGGCTCAGCAACCGTTTATCGGCCTTCACCGAGCTTGACTCCAAACTGAAATCCTTTGCCGATGGGATAAAGGATCTCAATTATCGGGATACCTTGCTGCAACGTTCGGTCAATCAGAGTTCCACTGATACGCTCACCGCCTCCGCCTCCCGAAACGCCCATGCCGGAGCCAGCTACCAGGTGGAAGTTGTCTCCCTGGCCCAGGTGCAGAAATCAGTTTCACCGGGATTTACAGAAGCAGCCGATTTTGGTGCCGGCGCACTCAGCCTGACCGTTGGGGGAACCAACCACAATATCGAGCTTAACGAAGGAACCAACTCACTGCAGGACATCATGGCAGCCATCAACACAGCTGACCTCGGGGTGACCGCCGCGATCATCAACGACGGGACCGAGGCACCTTTGCGACTGATCCTCACCGGGGCTGATGTTGCCAGTACCTTTTCCCTTGATGACAGTGGTCTGACCGGCGGCACCATCAGTCTCGGCTCCTTCAACCTTGACGATGGCACCGGAACCATCATCAACCCTCCGATCCAGGTTGCCTCCCGAGCCCATATCCGCGTCGACACCATTGACATCTACAGTGATTCCAACACGCTGACCGAAGCCATACCCGGTGTCACATTGGATCTCCTCAAGGTCAAAGAGGGCGACACGACCTCACTGACCATTGACTTAGACAAAGATAACATCAAAGCAACCATCGAGGCCTTTGCTACAGGGTATAATGAAGTCATGAGTTTTATCAGCAGCCAGTCTGTGATTGACCAGAAAGGCGGAGGTATCCTCGGCGGCGATGCCAGCATAAACACAATTAAGCGCCGGCTGCAAAACATGCTCACCCAGGCCTTTCCAAACTCCGGCATGTTTTCCAGCATGTCCCAACTCGGATTCGAGACTCAGAGAGACGGCACCCTGGTGGTCAACGATCGCACCCTGTCCGCAGCCATCGATAACAACCTCGACAGTGTAGTCAGTCTGCTAGCCGGAGAAGAGAGTGCAGCTGGCGCGGCAACACAGTTCAAGGATTACCTCTTTGCCATGACCAGCTCCGGCACCGGCATGCTCAGCGGCAAGAAAGAGAGTATCGATAATAACCTCAAACGCATCGATACCAGAATAACCTCCATGGAATCGCGACTGGAGCAACGGCAAAAAACCCTGGAAGCCCAATTCAGTGCCATGGAGACGCTGGTCAGCGGCCTCAATGCCCAATCCTCCTACCTGACCCAGCAGATGGATTCACTGAGTAACATGATGAACTACAGGAGACGATAATGAATGGATACACCAACCAATACCTGGCCAACACCGTCAATGCCGCCTCCCCTGAACAGTTGATGCTGATGCTGTATGACGGAGCCGTTCGTTTCGTCTCTCTGGCCATCCAAGCCATTGACAACGGTCAGATCGACAAACGGTCTTTTTATATCAACAAAACCTCGGCCATTGTCTCCGAATTCGCCGCCACCCTGGATCACAACCAGGATGCCAAACTGGCGGAAGATTTGGATGCCCTGTACAGCTACATGCTGGGTAGACTGATGGATGCCAACTTGAAAAACGACCCCGAACCTCTTCGGGAGGTAAAAACCATGCTCTCCGACCTGCGCGCCACCTGGGCCCAGGCCATCGAGATCAACAAGGAAGATAAACGTGGCCCTACCGGCACCGCAGTCTCGGACCCGGCCACTTACCGCCCCGTGGTAGCGGCGATGTGAGGCAGAACCATGTTTTTTGACCAGACCCTTGCCGACTACCGGGAAATCGACCGATTGGGTCGGGAGATTGAGCAGGCACTACATACAGAGAACATTGATTCACTTGCCTCCCTGGTCCAGTCCATGACCACCCTGCAGCAAGCCATCAAGCGCCAGGACGCGCAGATTCTCGATCTGGCCCGATTGCGCCAACCCAATGCTGAGGAGAAGGGAGCCATTGATGCCCTCCTGCACCTCATGCAAACAATTACCGCCCGTAATCAACGGTTGCTGCCCCGGATCCACTCGATCATGGCGGTGCAGCGTGATGAGATGCGAAAACTGCACACAGGCACGACCCTGCTCAAAGGATACCGGTCCGTACCCCGGCAAAGCGGCAGCCGTATTTCGTCTGCCAACTGATCTCTCCACAACCGACAAAAGGGTAAGTCCTGTTACCTGCCGTTGATATCGTTTTTTTTCTT
>SKJK01000061.1 GCA_007121995.1 Desulfobulbaceae bacterium | reverse complement strand
CGGCGGTCGGATTCGTCAAGGCGCTGTCGCCAATCCAACCAACCAAGCCCGATTTTTACGACGCTTTCTCGATGTCGCCGAAAAAAACAACTATACGTATTACATCATGGAGGCCTTTGATCAGATCTGGAAACGTGGCGAAGAGGGGGAGGTGGGTAGCCAATGGGGAGTTTACAATGATCAGCGCCAGCCAAAATTCGAATTCACCGAACCGGTGATCAGGATCCCGCAGTGGCGCGAACTGGCCACCATCAGTATTGCTCTGGCCGTTCTGGTCCTTCTGTTCCTGTTCAGAGACAGCAAAGGCCTTCTTGACCGGGGCCGGGGCTTCCTGGCACTCATCGCCTACGCCATCGCATCCTTTGCTGTCTGGCTTGTCTATGAGTTTCAACGCCAGTACATGACGACCTCAACACTGCTCGTTGGCCTGGTCCTGCTGTTCGCGGCAACCGGCGCCATACTCGTCATTCTCGCCGAAGCCCATGAATGGGCGGAATCTCTGTGGACCACTACCTGGCGGCGGTTGCCGGATCCGATACAGCCGACAGGGGATTACACTCTGCCGATGATCTCCATCCATGTACCAGCCTACAACGAACCTCCGGAAATGATGATCCAGACTATCAACGCCTTGGCACAGTTGGATTATCCGTATTTTGAGGTCCTGGTTATCGACAACAACACCAAAGATCCTGCCATTTGGGAACCAGTTGCGGCCCACTGCCGACAACTTGGTCCACAATTCCGCTTCTTCCATGTTGATCCCCTGGACGGCTTCAAGGCAGGCGCATTGAATTATGCCCTGGAAAAAACTACGGCAGAGGCGGAAATTGTCGCGGTCATCGACAGTGACTATATCGTTGAGCCAAACTGGCTCAGAGCTCTGGCACCACATTTTGCCGATGAGAACATGGCCATCGTCCAGGCGCCCCAGGATTACCGGGACGGTGATGAAAACGCCTTCAAGGCTATGTGTCTGGCCGAATACAGAGGATTTTTCCAGATCGGGATGGTAACGCGCAATGAACGAAATGCTATTATCCAGCACGGCACCATGACCATGGTCCGCCGCCGAGTGCTTGATGAAGTCGACGGTTGGGCCGAATGGTGTATTACCGAAGATGCGGAACTTGGCCTGCGGATTTTCGCCCAAGGCTACGCGGCCTGTTATGTACCGCACAGTTTCGGCAAGGGACTGATGCCCGACACGTTTCTCGATTACAAGAAACAACGATTTCGATGGGCATACGGATCGGTACTCATCCTCCGACACCACATGATGGCCATGCTCGGTCTGAAACGCACCAAACTGACCCGCGGCCAGCGGTATCACTTCCTGGCTGGCTGGTTACCCTGGTTTGCCGACGGAGTCAATTTGCTCTTCAATCTCCTTGCACTGGCTTGGTCATGCGGCATGATTATCTTTCCCCATCATGTTCCTCCTCCCCACATTCTCTTTGCCTGTCTACCGGTGAGTCTGTTTGTCTTCAAGGGCCTGAAAATGTTTTTTCTCTATCGACGCCGCCTGACCGCGACACGCCGGCAAAGCATCATGGCTGGCCTGGCTGGACTGGGATTGTCGCATACCATCGCCCGGGCAATGCTCACCGGATTTATCACCCGTCGCGTTGGCTTTTTCCGGACGCCAAAAAAGGCCAGGGCCAACGCCATGGTCAAAGCTTTGGGTGATGCCCGTGAAGAATTATTTTTCGCTATCGCTCTCGGCATGGCAGCTTTTGCTATCCTCCTGCGTGAGGACGGCAACATGCTCGATATCCGTGTATGGGCGATGGTACTGGTCATCCAGGCCATCCCATACGCCGCTTCGGTTCTGGTGTCATGCATCAGCGGTCTCTCCTGGTTGCCGGCAAAATGGGTTGGTGTCATGCCGCCGTTGCAAGGGGTAAAAAAACTGCCAAGTGAGAAATAGAAGGATAAAGCAGGCAACCTGGATCCGTGAGCGTTCGTCCGTTCGTCAGCTTTATTGTCTGTGACCGTTTGATTAAAGTTAACTTTATCGGACGGTTACGGGCAATGAAGATAGCGTGCGGACGGACGCCCCGAAGGGCGACTGGTGAAGGTTAGTATCAAGGATTCCACTGCAATTATAATTTGATCACAGCAAGATATATCCAAAACAAGAGTCCAGCCGTCAAGAATAAAAAAAAAAAAAAGGGAGATGCAGGACAAGATGATAGCCATCGGTCTGGGCAGAAAAACCGATGCCATCCCCGATGCGGATACAGCGCTTGCAAACAGGCCAGAAGAGCCGACTCTCCAACATCTCGGTGTGCCCAGCAATATCGCATGGAGATGTGTTGGTAGAGGCGACCTGACCGCTACCCAGCACTATCGATTTCAGCCACCACGAATCAGTTCCAGCAATTCCTCGGCACTTATCCGGGTACTGACATCAGCCCCTTCGAGCAGAGAACTGGCTAAATCACGTTTTTCCTGATGCAGGCGGACGATTTTTTCTTCGATGGTGTTCGCGGTCACCAGGCGATAGACAGTGACCGGCCGTTTCTGCCCTATACGGTGCGCTCGATCGGCAGCCTGATCCTCCACGGCTGGATTCCACCATGGGTCCATATGGATGACATAATCAGCAGCGGTCAGATTGAGCCCCAAACCACCGGCTTTAAGGCTGATAAGAAAAAGCTCTCCCTCTCCAGCCTGGAACCCTTCGACCTGCCTCTGCCGTTCTTTGGCCACAGTCGTACCGTCCAAGTACTTGTACTCTATCCCTTGCTGATCAAGAAAGGAGCGGATCAAGGCAAGATGCCCGGTGAACTGGCTGAAAACCAGCGCTTTATGCCCACCTCCAAGCAATTCCTCCACCACTTCCGCGAAAACCTGTAGTTTGGTGGAAGGAATGTCGACCTGGCTATTAATGAGCTTGGGGTGACAACAGGCCCGCCGCAGACGCATGATTTCAGCCAGAATCCGCAGATGGCGACCTGTTTTTTCGCTGCTGCCCTCGATGTTTTCGATGGCCTGTTGCCTGAGTGCCTCATAGAACCGCATCTCTTCCGGCTGCATCTCCACTCTGAGAGTTATTTCCGTGCGCGGAGGCAGTTCTTCGAGAACTTGCGATTTTATGCGCCGCAGCATGAAGGGTCGAATCAATTTTTTCAACGTTCTTCTTGCTTCCCGATCATGATGCTTCTCAATGGGAATGCCAAAACGGCGATTAAACTGTTTATAGGTACCAAGCAAGCCGGGGTTGATAAAAGCAAACAGATTCCACAATTCCCCCAGATGGTTCTCAATGGGGGTGCCGGTGGTGATCAATCTGAACCTGCTGACAAGGCGCATAGCAGCTTTTGATCGCTTGGTGGCCGCATTCTTAATAGCTTGAGCTTCATCAAGAACAACAGCCTGCCATTGCACCCGGGATAACAGATCAATTTCCTGCTGAAGCAATGTGTAGCTGGTGACCAGCAGATCAAATTTTCCCAGAGAAGAGATGATTTCGTCCCGATT
>SKJK01000329.1 GCA_007121995.1 Desulfobulbaceae bacterium | reverse complement strand
TGAGCGAATTCACATGATGGAGTGACGTTGTCGTGATGCTCCATGCTTTCCTTTGACTTCAAGTGAGGAGAAAGGTAGAGTTCTCCCGCCGGTCGTCCGCTCCCCAAAATGCCTCTATACCCGCGGACTGAACTGCGCTGCATACACACCATGACCAGGTTCGATATTCCGGTTTTTCCTCTTCCTATAAACCTCCCTCCCCTGCACAGGCATGACCGAACATCAGTACGACGAATCCAAGATCAAGACCCTCAGTTCCCTGGAGCATATCCGCAAACGGCCAGGCATGTATATCGGACGCCTGGGCGATGGTTCGCATCCCGACGACGGCATCTATATCCTCCTGAAAGAGATTCTGGACAACGCCGTGGACGAATACATCATGGGCTACGGCAAACGAATCGATATATCCATCGACGCCCATAGTTTATGTCGTGTCCGCGATTATGGTCGCGGCATCCCACTTGGTAAGGTGGTGGAGTGTGTGTCCGTGATTAACACCGGTGCCAAATATAACACCGAGGTATTTCAATTCTCCGTAGGCCTCAACGGCGTGGGGACCAAGGCGGTCAACGCTCTATCCACCAATTTCACGGTCTCCGCCTTCCGTGAAGGCCAGGTCAAAACCGCTTATTTCGCCCAAGGTGTTCTTCAGCACGAAGAAGAAGACGTGACCAATGAGAAAAACGGCACCTTGGTCACCTTCCTCCCCGACAACACCATTTTTTCGGAATTCACATTTGACCAGCAGTATGTGGAACAGCGACTCTGGCGATATGCCTATCTCAACGCGGGACTGAACCTCTACCTGGATGAAACCCTCTTTTTTTCCAAAAACGGCCTGCTTGACCTCCTGGACCGCGAAGTCAGCAGCGAGCGCATCTACCCCCCCCTCCATTTCGTCAATAAATCCCTTGAATTCGCCTGCACCCACACCGATGACTATGGCGAATCCTATTTCTCCTTTGTCAACGGCACCTACACCAGTGAAGGCGGCACTCATCTCTCCGCCTTCCGCGAGGGTATCCTCAAGGGTATCAACGAGTTCACCGGCAAAAAATTCACCGGCATCGATGTCCGCGACGGTATCGTCGGTGTCCTTTCCGTCAAGGTGCAGGAACCGGTTTTTGAATCTCAGACCAAAAACAAGCTCGGCAATACAGATATCCGGGCCGGCATTGTCAATGCGGTCAAGGAAGCGGTGGTCACGCACCTCTACAAATATCCAGAGACCGCGGAAGTACTGGTGGACAAAGTACAGCGAAATGAACGGGTACGCCGAGAGCTCCAGTCCGTGCGCCGCGACGCCAAAGCCAAGGCCAAAAAAATCGCTTTCAAAATCCCTCAACTCAAGGACTGCAAATACCACCCCTCACGGGGACACGCATCGAAGCCGGGCCGGGAAAACATGCTGTTCATCACCGAAGGCCAGTCCGCGGCCGGATCCATTGTCAGTGCTCGTGATCCCATGACCCAGGCGGTTTTCTCTCTCAAGGGTAAACCAATGAATGTTTTGGGACAACGCCTTGATGTTCTTTACAAAAATGAGGAAATGTACTCCCTGATGCAGGCTCTCAATATCGAGCACTCCATGGCCGATCTCCGCTATGACAAAGTTATCCTGGCCACGGACGCCGATGTTGACGGCCTGCATATCCGCAACCTCCTGCTCACTTTTTTTCTACACTACTTCGAACCTCTGGTGCAACAGGAGCGTATTCATATCCTGGAAACTCCCATCTTTCGAGTGCGCAACAAAGAGAAGACCCTCTATTGCTATTCTGATCAGGACACAAGCGAGGCCATGACAACCCTGAAAGCCAAGAGCAAAGGGGACCGAGCCATCGAGATGACTCGTTTCAAGGGCCTGGGGGAAATTTCTCCCCCGGAATTCAAACAGTTTATAGGCCCGGATATGCGCATCAGACCGGTCCGTATCGATTCTCTAAGCGAGGTGAGCCCAGTGCTCCGTTTCTATATGGGGAAAAACACCCCCGAACGGAAACAGTACATCATGGACCACCTCATTGTCAGACCGGTATGAACGATATAACCGAACAACAACGAGGCAAACTCCACCAGCTTTTTGACACTAATTTTCTGGATTACACCTCCTATGTGATCCGCGAACGCGCCATCCCTGACGTTGACGATGGGCTCAAGCCCGTGCAGAGACGGCTACTGCAGACCCTGCACAACATGGACGACGGCCGGTTCCACAAAGTGGCCAACGTGGTGGGCGAGACCATGAAACTGCACCCCCACGGTGACCAGTCGATCTTTGACGCCTTGGTCAATCTGGCTAACAAAGGGTACCTTATTGACAGGCAGGGAAACTTCGGCAACATCTTCACCGGTGACCAGGCCTCGGCACCACGCTACATCGAATGCCGCCTGTCGCCGCTGGCCCGTGAAACCCTGTTCAACAAAGACCTCACCGAGTTCATCGACTCCTATGACGGCCGCATGCAGGAACCGGTGCGCCTGCCGGCGAAAATTCCGCTCCTGCTCCTGCTGGGGGCCGAAGGAATCGCTGTGGGCATGGCGACCAAAATCATGCCGCACAACTTCTCCGAACTCCTCCAGGCCCAGATTGACTATCTGCACGGCCGGGAGATTGTCTTGTATCCGGATTTTCCTCGCGGGGGTATCATCGATGTCAGTGACTACAACCACGGCAACGGCCGCATTCGCTGCCGGGTCAAGCTGGAGCAGCCGGATTCAAAAACCATTGTCATCACTGAACTGCCCTACAACATCACCACCCAGTCCCTGATTGAATCCGTTGAAAAAGCGGCCAAGGCTAATAAGCTGAAAATAGCGGCCATCAATGATTACACCGCGGAGAAGGTCGAAGTCGAAATCAAACTGGCCCGGGGGGTGCTCGGCGAGGAAACCATTGACGCCCTTTACGCTTTTACCGACTGCGAACTGAGTGTCTCCCCCAGCCTGGTGACCATCCAGGAAAATATGCCTCGACAATTGGAGGTAGAAGAAATCCTCCGTCGCAATACGGATCAGCTGGTCAACAATCTGCAACGAGAACTGCACATCGAGCTGGGTCGACTGGAAGAAAAATGGCATGCCCGCAAACTGGAACAGATATTCATTGAGGAGCGACTCTACAAACAGATCGAGGAACAAATCAACTACAAGGCGGTAATCAGCACCGTTCGTCAAGCACTGGCACCCTATACCGAAGAACTGCGCCGCAAACTCACCAGCGAAGATGTGGAGCGACTCCTTGAAATCAAAATCCGCCGCATTTCCCGATACGATATCAACCGGCAGGAAAAAGAACTTCGTGACATTGAAAAAGCCCTGGCCAGGATCAGGGAACAGCTCACCGACATGGTCGGTTTTACTACCAGGTATCTCGAGGCTCTGATCGCCAAATATGGCCCGCTTTTCCCCCGGCGCAGTGAATTGCGCGCCTTTGACGAAGTGGATGCCCGGGCTGCGGCCATCTCCAACCTCAACGTCTTCT
>SKJK01000366.1 GCA_007121995.1 Desulfobulbaceae bacterium | reverse complement strand
TCCAGCCAATGCCTTTTTAAATGGAGAAGGTATTGTCAAGGCTGCTGGTTCATTAGTTCTTTCCAGAAGTTTCCCCAAATCATCTGATTGGAAGCAAGAGGCAGAACAGCTCTATAGTGAGATGGAGCCGTTGTTGAATAAGGGGCAGATCCTTTCTTTTTCTACTCGAAAAAGGGGGCATACCGGTATTATCTCCCAGCAGCAGAATCAGTGGACCTTCATCAACTCTGGTCGACTTGATAATTCACTCACTGCAGATAGCCCTTCCAGGGGTGTGGGTGAGGAAGTCCTCAAGAGGGAAATACACAACTGGTTTAAGCTGGCCAGTACCAGTAAAGAATCTCTGACTGTGACCCTCGGCGCGTTAGGACAGGAAAAGGTCGTAGCATCCTACAGTTCGCAGAAACCCGTCTCCGCCCCAAAGCACATCTAACGTGTAGAAATCGAGACCTGATCTGACATTTTTCATTAACAGCTCAAGAGTTCGGAGTTCCGGGGACAGTATATTTAATATGGATACCAGCGAACCGCTTGGCAAGAATCGCAAATCACAAAAGTAGTCGTCCCTGGCTACCCACACCACGTCACCCAGCGGGGGAATCGCCGTCAGCAAACCTTTTTTGCGACGACGATTACTTTGCTTATATCGATCAGGTAGCGGAGTGGTGCCGTGCATATAACGTCACCATCTGAACCTGGTGCCTGATGCCTGATGGCGAACCATGTTCACCTCATTGCCGTACCCACCAATGCGGAGGGTCTGGCCCGTGCCATCGGCGAGGCGAATCGGCGGTACACCCGGAGCATCAATTTCCGCGAACAATGGCGGGGGCATCTGCGGCAGGAACGATTCGCCTCCTTCCCTGTCGCTGCTCGGCTTCCTCGCGGAACACAATCGTTCAGCCGATGGCTTGGGCTTAGTCGAGGATGCGGGGCTGGACATTTTGTATTCGCCGGGTTTTATAAATAGGGTTTCAGATGTAACGTGCGTTGGATTTTTTCGCGCACCTCATCAGGCACGCCGACCTTTTCTGCAAACGATCCCCATTTCGATACCGTCGCCTGCACATCGGTAACGATTTTCGCAGCTCGCCCCCGTTTCATCGAAGCAGTCTTTGCGCAGGCGTTGAAGTCCTCCATGGTGAAATTGTCCCGTTTTCCATTCATCGTCAGCTGGTGGCTTGCCGTCCACGCACCCGAAGGATTAAAGCTGTAGGTCATATCAAAGGCCGGCGATTTCAAGGAAGTGCTCGCGAAGGCCCTTGCGGATCGAGTCAGTAAGAAGCTTTTCTACAGCCTCTATTGAGCCAGCATTAAAAAGCCGCCGGCCGACTCGACGGCAGCGGAATTATGAAACTCTTAACTTCAGTTACTATCTTAAGAACCCCTGGATAATCCGGTTAACCGCCGCATCATAATCAAGCCCGAGGCTCATAAGCTTCATCAGCTGATCATTAGCGATTTTGCCGATAGACGCTTCGTGGGTCAGCTCGGCATCCGGGTGCAGCGCACGCAGCGCCGGAACCGTCTGGTTGATGCCGTTATCCATAATGATGGCATCGCATTCAATATGACCGTAGCATCTGGCAGATGCCGTCAAGTTGACGTAAAAATCCTGGGAGGAATTACCTTTTATAACGGAACGGGAGACGATATTCGTCTTGCTGTCGGTTCCGGCCAGTTCGATTTCATTTCTGGATTCAGCCGTCTGGTTCCCTTCAGTCATCACCCGTTCGGTGATGAGCAGCACGCTGCCTGCGCCAATTTTGGCTTCATTCAAGCGCTTGGCCTCATCCACCCCGCCCAGCTGGGTCAATTCCATTTCTACCTGGGCGTTTTCCGCCATAAACACTTTTGTGGTGGGATTTAAAATTCGCCGGCCCGTGCCTGCACCAATGGCAATATGCTTTTCCACATATTTGACTTTTGCGCCGGCCTTGATCTGAAATTCATGAATGCCGGAATGGCCTTCGGATTCTTTGCCCCCGCAGTGGATGCCGCATCCGGCAATAATGGTTACATCCGATCCTTCCCCGACAATAAAGGTGTTGTAGACCGTATCGTGAAGGCCTGCCTGGGATAAAATAACCGGAATATGAACCGACTCATTCACGGTGCCCGGCTTGATATCAATGATGATGCCATCGCCTTTTTTATTGGTTTTGATATTGATACTGGCGGAGACCTCGCGACCCAGAAGCTTACCGTTTTTCCGAATGTTATATGCGCCTTTGGGAATCTCTTCGAGGTCTGCGACTTCCTTTAATACCTGTTTATCGATAGCATTGAGCATTAACTTCTCCTTGACATAATTCACTGAACGTACAGACACTTAAATCCTCAAGTATCGGCACGGCGCCGGCCAGATCACCTGAATATCCGATTTTTCCGTCTCTTATCAGCAACAGCGTATCAGCGGCCTCAAGAAATGCTTTGTTGTGACTCACCACAATTGTCGTGGTTTTGTTTTCTTTTTGTTCGCGCTTGAGCAGTTCCACCATGGGACCGATGGTCCAGAGATCAATACCGGTGTCCGGTTCATCATAGATGGCGACTTTTGGATTTTTCGCAATGACCGTGGCCAGTTCGATTTTTTTAATTTCCCCGCCGGACAGTTTGCTGTCCACGGTCTTGTCCAGAAAATTCCGAGAACAAACGCCCACCCGGGAAATGATCTCACCGAGTTTTTCCTCGTCATCAGACCCGGCGGCAATCGATAACAGGTCCCGAAAGGTGGTTCCCTTGAATCGGGCCGGATGCTGAAAGCCATAAACAATGCCGGCATTGGATCGTTCATGAATGGAAAGCTTGCTGATGTCCGACCCATTAAAAAATATTTTTCCGGACGTGAGTTCATTGATTCCCATAATCAGCTTGGCCAGGGTGGTTTTGCCCGACCCGTTGGGTCCGGTAATGGCGTAAAATCTACCGGATTCAAAGGTAAAACTCAGATCATGAATAATGGTCCGGTCGGCGGGACTTTGAGCACCGCCACCCAGTTCCCGGGTTCTGAACGATATATTTTTTAATTCCAGCATGGCTGCTCGATTTCACCTAAATTTTGAATTTAACATCCAATTCTGTATTGGACGTATACAATGCGCGATTTTTTGTGTTCAATTATCATTCAGGGTCCTCCTCCGTCAGTCGCCGGCGGATCAACAGGAGTTCCTGCTGGCGCTTTTCGCTGACCACCGGGTAGCTCATTTTGAGGGCCTTAAACGTATCGAGAATAATCTGCGCAATAATCAGCCTGGCGTTCTTCTTGTCGTCGGCCGGCACTACATACCACGGAGCAATATCTGTACTCGTTGTGCTTAGGCAAGCTTCGTAGACTTCCATGTACTTTTTCCAGAATTGCCGCTCTTCTATGTCGGCCACACTGAATTTCCAGTTTTTTTCGGACTCATCAATCCGATCGAGAAAGCGCTTTCGCTGTTCCTCCTTGGAAAGATGCAGGAAAAATTTGACGATCCGGGTGCCGTTGC
>SKJK01000177.1 GCA_007121995.1 Desulfobulbaceae bacterium | reverse complement strand
CTCATTTTTGTTGTGTTCTATTTTCTGTTGATCCGACCTCAACAGAAAAAAGCCAAGGCCCACCAGCAGTACCTTTCCAACCTGCGAAAAGGGGACAAGGTAATAACCGGTGGTGGTATCCATGGTCAAATCACCAACCTGAGCGATACGGTCGTCACCCTTGAAATAGCCGATGGTGTACGGGTGAAAGTCAATCGTGGTGCCATTGCCGGTTCCGCTGCTGATACCGGAAATCATGCGTCTGCCAAGGCTGGTGGGTGAGGAATCAGAGGCTAGTGCTGATTTTCATCGTGCATGAAAAGAAATTTGTAATGCGTCTCTGATTCATTACCAGCGGTTCCACCGACCTCGCCTTAAAAAACTTCAACTGTTTTTCAACTGAATTCGGTCGAAACCCTAGTCAACCAGGCCGCAAAGCTGAACTCCTGACAGTTTTGCGGCCTTTTTTTGCCTGCTTTTTGAGGAGATTCATCCATGCAGGAGCTTGTGTTCAGCGACCATACCGGTGAGCATCCGATACTGGTGACGGACGAAAATACCCTGCGTAGCCTCAGGTTCGGCACCGATGAACAGCAGAGCTGCATTGATCTACGCACCCCTTGGGCCCTTCAGTTGGCCTATACCCGTTGGATGATGACAGCCCTTCTTCTGCATCCTTCTCCCGAGAAATTCCTTCTTATCGGTCTGGGAGGAGGTGCCATTGCCCATTTTCTTCTCCACCACCACCCCGAGGCGCGTATTGATGTGGTGGAAAAAGAAGAGCGGGTCATTCGTCTGGCCCGGGGGTATTTCAAGCTTCCGGTCCGGGAACGATTCAACATCATTCATCAGGATGCGCTATCTTTTCTACAGACCACCCATACTGCTGCATATCAAATCGCTTTTGTCGACATTTTTACTCCCGGGGCTATGGCCACCCCCCTGTTTCTCGCTGATTTTCACCACGCTGTTCTCAGTCGTTTGACACCGGATGGTGTTTTGGCCATTAACTTGTGGAGTGGCGACAAGCATCTTTATCATCAGGTCAGTCAAGCGGTCAGGGCAGCAAGTGGCGGTCGACAGCTACGGTTACAGGTTAAAAAACGAAACAACGCGATTCTCCTGGTTTTTCCCGGAGAAATTCCCAAAAAACAGATAAAAAAAGCACAGGCAAACTGCCGCATGTACCAACAGCGCTATCATCTTGATTTTTCAATTTATCTCAAACAGTTACGGCGCTCTCATCGCCTCTCCCGCCTGATGAATCTGTTGGGGTGAGAAGGATCAACAGACTCGGTCATTATTGTACCGGGGGCGCCGAGGACGAGATGAACGCCGAACTGCAGGTTGTTCTTGGCCTTGATCCGACGAACAGCTGAGAAAAAGTCAGCTGCGGTTGAGTCGCTGGAGACTCTGGACGACCAGAGTCCAGTTGTTCATGGTCACCGTGCTTGCAGCACCTCATAGTAACGTTCACCGGTACAGGCCCGACACAAAGTGTGTCCTTCCTGCTCTTTTTCACGACAATCCTGAACCCAGTCACCACACTGCTGGCATTGTACCCGACGAAGGGGACGCCCTGGCATGTCGCAGTCCCGCAATGACACCTTGACATCCTGGAAGAGAAACAGCTCTGTCAGCGGCATCACTTTGTACGCCTCAAGCTGGCGCTGATATTTGTCGACAATTTCCGGGCAATAGGCCTCGGACAGCGCTCGTGCCTCCTCGCGGGCCGTGACCCGTACGGCATCCCCATTCTTCAGGTTGACAAAGGTGGCTGCCATGACACCGAAGTCGACCCAACGCAGTGATCGTTTCCCCAGACTGCAACCGGTCACTGACTGGATAGCATCGGTGGCACAGCGATCGATTTCCACCAGAACATAGAGTTTTTTTCGATCAGCCCCCTTGGGATCATCGATCCCTATCCGCTGCAGCCCAGCCATAGCCATTCTGACGCCAATGACCTGACCGGCGCAGAGGTGTCCATGTATCCGGGTTGATTCTGTCAGCAATTGTTCAAACGATTCCATAAACATTCCCGTGTGTGTTGTTTTCACTGGTATGGCCTGGCCACAGCGATTCAGAGTGTCACCTGCTGGTTGCGTGGTGATTTTGGATGGTTAATGGCAGAGGATGCGTTATCGAATCAAACAGTTCTTTGCAGAATCCGCAATGATGGCAACGTTTATCACACTGGGAGAGCATGTTGGCAAAATCAAAGGACAGCATTCGGTTGTTGACATACAAACGACCTGTCAACCAGGAAAGAGCGTCCAACAGGTCCAACAGGTTACCATCGTATCGCCGGGATCGATAAGCACGGATGGCATTGATGAGAAAATCGGGACCCAGGGTCCGGCCGCAGAGTTTGATCGTATCGATATGATACAGATACAGATCAATATCTTCAGGCCGGATAAAGGGGGAAAGCAGTAGTTTATGAGGATTTTGGTCGATCAGCCGCATACAGCCGAGATCACAGTTGAGCATGTGGGTCCGATCCCGACCGTTCAGGTTACCCAGAGCGATGTAGGCGTCATGGGACAGTTTGAAAGGACAGTATGGAAGGCAGCCTTCGTTGGCCAGAACTTCTATTTTCAAAGCCGGCGAGTGCCGGTGTATCTTGAGGGCAATGTTGGCCAGTTCATCCAGATTGCGGTTGAGGGAGCGGTCCAGGGTTATTTTTCCCGGCATCATGAAGCCGGTTTCGGCGATATACGCCAATTGAGCCTCGATCTTGTCGCAGGTATCAAGCATGGAGTTGACACTGGGAACTGCTTCAAGGCAGGAAGCGATCGCCGGGGCCTTATCGGCGAGCAGTTGCAGCAGGTAATGATCACAATAGACAATGCCGTTGATCACTCCGCGAGCCAGGCAATGGTCCAGAATCTGGATGACAGGTTTGATTTGTTCCGGCCTGGTCAGTAAATCCGGTGAGTAAAACCTACTGTTGAGCAGGGCGTATTTTCGCACCCCGGAAAGTCGCTCCAGACCGTGAAGAACTTGTTTCTGGTCACCCGGGGGATGCGTGTGGATCCGGCTGTCAAGGGGGTGACTATGCACCAGGCTGAAGTGGATACTGTCCAGGTCGGGGGCGCAATCTGTCAAAAAATCGACATACCTTTCCTCCGGGAGAAAAGGGACATTGAGAAAAGGTTTCATAGCGACTCTATCTGTTTACGCAACAAAGATTGCCTTTCGATTAATGGTATAGGTGGATCGGTTCGCAGGAAAATATGAGAGTTGGGATTCACCCGTTCCAGCGGCGCACCGTCTTCGTGCCACATACCGGTCACGGTTACCGTGTCCGGTTCAATGGTTCGCCCGAGATACTCAATCCGGTCGCCCAGAGAAAAGACATGCCGTGTCTCCACCAGCAAAGGCTCGACGGCTCGGACAATGGCCACCGGTACATACCGCTGTTCTAGACGCATTGTATCATAGATCATATCTGCGGATGAAGGGCTTGCGTTGAAAAAGTTTTCAGATTGTCCACGGGTACCTATCTTCTCTGCTTCTTT
>SKJK01000233.1 GCA_007121995.1 Desulfobulbaceae bacterium | reverse complement strand
CAGCAGTTTGGGATTGGCAAGGTAATCGTAGACCACCACTTCAGCATGTTCGAGGAGATACTTGCCTCGCAGAGTGATCAATCCGGGGTCGCCGGGGCCGGCCCCGACGAGGTAGACTTTTCCAAGGAGTTGTGGCGATGCGGGTGCAGTGGTTGTCACGGGCGTTGTCAAGGTTGGTGCGGAAAGGGAAGAAAAGGCGTTCATATTATTGCGCGGGCAAAGGTGAATAGACAGCGTCAAGCAGCGCTTTGCCGCCTTGGGCCAGCAACGATTCCGCCAGAGTTGTGCCAAGTGCAGTAGCCTGTTCTGCCGGTCCTGTCATGGTTTCTTTAATGATGTGTCGACCGTCGACACCGGCAATCAGTCCGGTCAAGGTGATCGTACCCCCAGCCAGGAGGGCATGGGCGCCGATGGGTACCTGGCAGCCACCCTCCAGGCGGAGGAGAAAGGCCCGTTCCGCGCTGACCGTGACCGCTGTGTCCGGATCGTGGAGAAACTGCAGGATCTGCAACAGATCCTGATCGTTTCTCCGTAGTTCTATGCCCAGGGATCCTTGGCCAATGGCGGGCAGCATTTGTTCGGCAGACAGCAGGGTGGTGATGCGTTGCTGCAGGCCCATCCTGTTCAGTCCGGCGCCGGCGAGCAAAATGGCGTCAAAAAGACCTTCATCGAGTTTACGCAAGCGGGTGTCGATATTACCGCGGAGATCGACGATGGTGAGGTCCGGCCGCAAGGCGGCCAGTTGAGATTTGCGCCGCAGGCTGGAGGTGCCGACTTTGGCACCGTGCGGTAAGGCGTCAAGTGATGCATAGCGGGTCGAAACAAAGGCATCCTGGGGGATTTCCCGAAGAGGGATAACTCCAATATGCAGTCCCTCCGGCAACTCGGTGGGGACGTCTTTCATGGAGTGCACCGCCAGGTCGACCTCGCCGGCCAGCAGAGCATCTTCGATCTCCTTGACAAAAAGACCCTTGCCACCGACCTTGGCCAGCGGTACGTCAAGGATTCGGTCGCCCTTGGTGGTGATTTTGGTCAATTCAACCCGGATCTGTGGATGGGTGCTTTCGATTCGGTGTTTCACCCAGGTGGCTTGGGTCACGGCCAGTTGGCTGGCGCGTGTCCCTATGCGTAGCAATGTTTTCATGACTTGATCTCGATCAGATGGTCGCATTGTGTCGTCCCTTTTCAGGAATGGTGTAGCGGCCATATACTGTTTCGCTGATTATTTGTCAATTTCATCAACAAGGGCGGCGGCCAGCAGTGGCAGCATCAATTCGTGATGGCCGGTGAAATGAAAGCCCTTGCCGCCTTCCAGGGTAGGCCGATGGACCACGTTGGTGGCCGGACGGTAATGGCGGATGAAATCAAAATTTGCGGTGGTAAAACGCTGTACCTTGTGGCCGAGATTACGAACCACGGTCAGGGCTTTGAGGAAGACCTCCGGCAGGAGGACGGCTGAGCCGACATTGAGATAAACACCGCCTTCAAGTTCACAGACCAGGCGGCAAAAGATTCGGAAATCATGATGGCCGGCACTGCCGATGGCACCACCGTCGGCGCCGGGGTGGATGTGGATGATATCAGTTCCCATGGCGACGTGCACGGTGACCGGGATGTCGAGTCGGCGGGCCATGGCCAGTAAGCTCAGGTTGTTGTAGGGGAAGTTGCCGGCCAGCAGCATCTCACCCACTGCCTGACCGATACCGATTTTCCGGGCAGCTCCAGTTGTGATGGCTCTGTTGAGTACTTCGCCGGTTTCCCGGGCGGCCCCGAAGGCTCCGGCGCCGAGGACATCGGCAACCTCTTCCGAGGTGCGGCCCACCATGGCAATTTCAGTGTCATGAATAATACCGGCACCATTGAGGGCCAGCGCCGTGATGATACCCCGTTGCATCAGATCGATGAGCACCGGATTGAGTCCTACTTTGATCACGTGAGCACCCATGCCCAACAGCACAGGTCGCTGTTGTCGGTGGGCTTCGGCAATGCGGTGGACCAGGTCGGGAAAATCGACCCCGGCAAGCTGATTGGGCAAAGCGGCGAGGAGTTGCCCCACCGTCATCCCGGGCTGAAGGGGGAGGGCAAAATCGTTGACTGTCACCTTGGAATGACGGTCATGGACAGAATAGGTGTTCAGGCCGCTGAAATCCAGGGGCGGCACGGGAAAGGCAGTCATAGGGCAGGTCCGGGACAGGTCGGAGAGAATGGATGCTCGGCGGATGGATCAGGGTGAGCCGAACATCTGTTTTTCAACGATTTCACAGAGCACATGCTCCACCCAGAGGTGGGTCTCCTGGATGTGCGGAGTGGAGTCGGAAGGCACATTGAGCACCAGGTCGCAGACAGCGGCAAGATCGCCGCCGGGCCGAGATATTCCACCGGTGAGAGCCGCGGTTTTCATGCCGATATCTCGAGCGGCTTCCATGGCTTTGACCACATTGACAGACGTTCCGGAGGTGGAAATGCCCAGGGCCAGATCTTCGGGTTTGCCCAGGGCCTGGATCTGTTTGGCAAAGACCAGATCAAAGGAAAAATCATTGGCAATGGCGGTCAGCACGGAACAGTCGGTGGTCAGGGCAATGGCGGCAAGGGGGCGACGATTGATGAGGAAGCGGTTGACGAATTCGGCTGCCAGGTGCTGGGCGTCGGCGGCGCTGCCTCCGTTCCCGAAGATCAACAGTTTGCCACCATCTTCGAACACTTCACGTATCCAGTCGGTCAAGCGGATGATGTCGTCGGCAGCCTCTTTGAAAAAGGCTTCCTTGGCCATGATAGAGTGGATCAAATGGGTCGAAAGCAATGTTTTCATGGCGCTAACCATAAAGGAAAACAGGCGGCAGGCAAAGAAAAAACGTTTCCGCACCCCAGAGGAGCGGAAACGTTTTCAACGGCAGTGACAGAACGATGGGACCGGTTACGGCAGTTCCTTGATGATCAGTTCGGAAACTTCCTTGATATTTTTGGAGCCATCCACGGAAATAACCTTGGTTCCCCCGATTTTTTTGAAATAATTGACTGCCGCCATGGTGCCGGTGCTGTCGTCGTAGTAGATATTGTGCCGCTTGTTGATCGCTTCTTCATCCTGGTCGTCAGCGCGGGTGGATAGAGCACCGCCACAGACGCGGCAGACGAGCTTACCGTCTTTTTCAACCGGTTTGATGGCTTCAAAGGCAATATGGTTGGGGTGGTTGTTGTCGTTGGCACACAGTCGCCGGCCCATGATCCGTTCTTTAGCGATCTGCCGGTCAAGGACGATTTCCACCACAAAGTCCAGCTTCATGCCGGCCTCTTGCATAGCCTTGTCCATAGCTTCGGCCTGCGCCAGGGAACGGGGAAATCCATCCAGCAACCAGCCTTTTTCCTTGGACTTCCCCAGGGTTTCCAGCACCATGGGGATGGTGATATCGTCGGGAACCAGATCACCACGGTCAATATAGGCCTTAGCTTTTTTACCCAGGTCGGTGCCGCCTTTGATATGTTCGCGGAAAATGGCGCCTGATTCAATATGATCGATACCGTATTTTTCTTTG
>SKJK01000069.1 GCA_007121995.1 Desulfobulbaceae bacterium | reverse complement strand
CCATGCGGGTACGGGCCTCGACATCATCAAGTCTGGGATCAGTCGGGTCGATGTTCATCGGCAAGCGCTGCTCTTTATACAGGTAGTAATGAATATCTTCAAAACTCTCGCGGATAAAGCGGGTGCTTACCTGCAAACGATTGGCCAGGGCCTCGATAAAGCGTTTGGCCTCGGGGACACCAAAACCGTAATCCACAGAGGGATCGGCCAGCCACCGGGGATCTCGCCAGACAGCGACACCGTCCTTACGCCAGTAGCAGGCCAGGGCCCAACGCGGCAGAGACTCGCCCGGATACCATTTACCCTGCCCACAATGGACAAACCCATCCGGTGCCCACTGACGGCGCAATTCCTGCAAGAGACTCTGCGACAGCTTGAGTTTTTCCTCCCCCAGGGCTTCGGTGTTCCACTCCGGGGCATCCATATGGTCTATGCCGATAAAGGTTGGCTCACCGCCCATGGTCAAACGCACGTCCTGGGCCTGCAACGCCTCATCAACCCGGTCGCCCAGGGCAACAATCCGCTCCCAGACCTCCTCCGGATACGGCCGGGTGGACCGAGGCTCCTCGCGGATACGCTGCACACGCATATGGTGGCTGAATTCGACTTCGCAGGCATCGAGCGCTCCGGTGATCGGAGCCGCGCTCTGCGGTTCCGGCGAACAGGCCAGCGGGACATGCCCCTCACCGGCAAAAAGCCCGGAGGTTGGGTCCATACCAACCCAACCGGCACCCGGGATATACACCTCGGCCCAGGCGTGCAGGTCGGTGAAATCGGCTTCAGGCCCGGAGGGCCCATCCAGAGATTTGACGTCCGGAGCCAACTGGATCAGGTAGCCGGAGACAAAGCGGGCCGCCATCCCCAAATGCCGGAGAATATTGACCAGCAGCCAGGCCGAGTCGCGGCAGGAACCACTCTGCAGAACAAGCGTCTGCTCGCAACTCTGGACATTGGCTTCCATGCGGATCAGATAGCTGATATCCTCACTCAAGCGTTGGTTCAGCGCCACCAGGAAATCGACTGTCTGTTTGGGAGATCGATCGATGGTGGCCAGATACGCCAACAATCTCTCGCCGCTCTCTGTCTTGACCAGATAGGGCGCCAAATCCGCCTTCAAACCCGACTCATAGGCAAAGGGAATCGTTTCGGCCTCGGGCTCAAGGAAGAAATCAAAGGGATTGATAACGATCATATCCGCCACCAGATCGATCACCACCGTCAACTCCGTGGTCTTTTCGGGAAAGACCAACCGGGCGAGATAATTGCTGAACGGATCCTGCTGCCAATTGATGAAATGCTCCCTCGGGGTGAGCGTCATCGAATAGCTGAGGATCGGGGTCCGGCTGTGCGGAGCTGGCCGCAAACGCACCACCTGAGGCCCCAGATTGATAGGGCGATCGTACCGATAGCTGGTGATATGACTCAGAGCTACATGAATTCCCACAGGCGATCCTTTTCTGATCCTTAAACAAAAACACGGACATGACCGGAATTGGCCATGCCCGCACATGAGCAAAAACGCTTACAGCACCCCTGGATCCGTGAACGTCCGTCCGTTCTTCAGCTTCATTATTGGTGGCTGTTTGCTTACGGTAAACTGTATCAGGCGGTCAAGGGCAATAAAAATTGAGTGCGGACGGACGGCCCGAAGAGCGGCGGGTGATGGCGGATTGTAAAAAATAGAACACTGTCCTTATAACCTGATTACAGAAAAATATCTCTACAATACGCGTCAAGCCGTCACGGATTCAGGCTCCCTTTTTGCTGCTGACTGGCCTTCGTTTCAAACAGGTGCTTGATGTTGAAAAAAGTGGTGCCAACGGCACCGTCGATCTGGTTGATCCGGGTTTGCAAGCGGTCCAGATACTGATGCATTCCCTCGTTGACCACATCTTCGATGTCGGTGTACTTCAAATCGGCCGCCAGTCTTCCCAGCAGCTTTTCCGCAGAGGTGCTACCACCGCTGCCGGAGGTCGAACCGCTCATGATCCGGTGAAGACTGGCCTGGGCATTGTTGACACAATGGCGGATCGACCGGGGAAAATTCTTGTCTAAAATAAGAAAACCGGCCACCAGTCGCGGGGTGATGAGATGGTGCTCCTTACGGAACATCTCAAAGGCGCTGGCTGACTTCAATACCGCTGTCCACTGAATGTTGTCAACCGGTGTGTTGACCATATCCACCTGGGGAAGGAGCATGAAGTATTTGACGTCAAGAATGCGCGAGGTCTTGTCGGCGCGTTCGAGCATCATCCCCATGCGGGCGAAATGCCAGGCCTCGCCATGGCTCATAGTCGAGTCGAGTAGACCAGTGAAGAGGTGGCTGCGCATCTGAATAATCTTAAAGAATTTATGTGGATCCTTGAATGCCATGGCATGGTGCCTGGAATCAGCCATCTCCAGGTAAAAGTTATTGAGATGCTCCCACATCTCCGAACTGATGATCTCACGGATGGAACGTGCATTCTCTCTGGCCAGGGCCAGACAACGAACGATGGAATTGAAATAGCGGCGATCAAAGGTGAGGAAATTGATGACCGATTCTTTGGAGTACTCGTTGTAATTATCCTCGAAAAATTTCTGGTCACCGGTGATGGCCACCAAGGGCTCCCACTGCTTGCCGCCCTCGGCGGGCATATCGAGCAGGAGATTGAGGTTGACACTGATGAAACGGGCCACGTTCTCCGCCCGTTCGATATACCGGCACATCCAGTAGATGGAATTGGCCACACGGCTGAGCATAATCGTCTCCTTGCTTGCTTACAGAACCCAAGTATCCTTGGAACCACCGCCCTGGGAGGAGTTGACCACCAGGGAGTCTTTGGTCAGGGCCACCCGGGTCAGGCCGCCGGGCAAGACATAGATTTCCCTGCCAAACAGCACATAGGGCCGCAGATCGACATGGCGACCTTCAATACGGTCACCAACAATGGTGGGCACGCGCGAGAGCGAAATAGTAGGCTGAGCCATGTAGTTGCGCGGCTCGGTCTTGATCTTCTCGGCAAAGGTTTCGCGTTCGGCCTGGGTGGCGTGCGGGCCAACCAGCATGCCATACCCGCCGGACTCGTTGGCCGCCTTCACCACCAGCTCATCGAGGTGATCCAGTACATAGGCGCGGTCAGCGGCGTCGCTGCAGATGTAGGTGGGCACGTTGGCAAGAATCGGCTCTTCGCCGGTGTAATATTTGATGATTTTGGGCACGTAGGCATAGATGACCTTATCGTCGGCAATGCCGGTGCCGGGGGCATTGGCCATGGCAATGCGGCCAGCCTTATACACGCCGACCAGCCCCTTGACGCCGAGCAGAGAGTCGGGGCGGAAGACTTGGGGATCAATAAAGTCGTCGTCAATGCGGCGATAGAGTACATCCACCCGCTTCAGCCCCTTGGTGGTCAGCATATGCACATAGCCGTCTTGCACCACCAGGTCCTTGCCTTCAACCAGCTCAACCCCCATCTGCTGCGAAAGGAAGGAGTGCTCGAAGTACGCACTGTTGAAAATGCCCGGGGTGAGCACGCCGATGGTCGGGTTCTTGATATG
>SKJK01000146.1 GCA_007121995.1 Desulfobulbaceae bacterium | reverse complement strand
TTCGACTTGATGATCTTAACATTTATGACAAAAATGTTGATGTTGTCCCCTTGCGGGCCCAAGTGGGCATGGTCTTTCAAAAACCAAACCCTTTCCCCAAATCGATCTTCGATAATGTCGCCTATGGTCCGAAGATCCATGGACTGGTCAACAGTGCTTCGGAGTTGCGGGATATAGTCGAGGAATCGTTGAAAAAGGCTGGTTTGTGGAAGGAAGTCAGTGATCGGCTTGATCAACCCGGGACCGGGTTGTCCGGGGGGCAGCAGCAGCGTCTTTGTATCGCCAGAGCCATGGCGGTCCGGCCGGAGGTTATTCTCATGGATGAACCCTGCTCCGCCCTGGATCCCATTGCCACTGCCACCATTGAGGATTTGATTACTGAGTTAAAAAAACACTATACTATCGTTATCGTTACCCACAACATGCAACAGGCGGCGCGGGTTTCCCAGCGGACCGCTTATTTTCACCTGGGGGACCTGGTCGAGGTCGGCCCCACGGATCGTATTTTCACCAATCCCCGGCACCAACTGACCGAAGACTATATCACCGGCCGTTTTGGTTGATGGGTCGTCTTCTTATTGCTCCTTGCTTTGTCCTGCGTTTCCGGCAAACGCTGTTACCCCTTGTTCCCTTGAGGACCCAACCGTATTCTGTTGATAGCTGCCGAGTCCCGTTGCACGGTGCGGTGGTAGGTGACCGCAGGGGTGCCAAACAGCATGGCATAGCCTTTGATATGATCGCTGGGGATTTCCAGACGGGCATACATATCCTCTGAAATCACCGAAAAGGCCCACTTCACCATCGCATTCCACAAGGTGCCGATTCCCATGCTTGCCGCCAGCAGCTCAAAGTAACTCATCGCTATGATGATATCTGCATCGGGAGTGGAGTTTGTTGGTGGAGCGGAAACAATCAGCAGATGCGGTGCATCCCGAAAGATGATGTCCCGGCCGTTATCCCAGGCTGAGACCACATGGCGGAAATAACTCAGATCTGCGGAGAGCCTTTTCTCAACCACGGCCTGCCGAAGTCCTGCCATTGTTTCTGCTCTGAATTGGTCCATGGTGGCTCGATCTTCAAGCACCGTGAACAGGCAACCGCCATTGTTTTTGCCGGTGGGGGCATTGGCTACGGTGCGCAGCATGGTTTCGATCACTTCGGCATCAAGGGGTTCGGGCCGGTAGTGGCGCACTGAACGGCGTCCCTTGATTAAGGCGGTCATTTGCTGCGGGTCGGGAAAACTTTGCGGCAAGGGGAGTGACTGGTGCGGGTCGCAGCCGAAAATCGACAGCGCTCCGGTGGGGCAGACGGCCAGGCAATGCTGACAGCGAATGCAGTGATGTACTCTTTGCGGAAGCAGTTCCGGGTACTCAGGATTCAATGCGATGATGTGAAAAGGACAGTCATCCACACAGGCTCCGCACTGAATACAGAGGTCTTGATCGATGAGAAGTTGCGGTTCCATACATTCCTCCAGATAGTTCCCGATTTCAGGGAATCGGCTGCTGTTGGTGCGATCCCGATTTAATCCTGAATCCGTGAGTGTTCGTCCGTGCGTCAGCTTTATTGTCGGTGACCGTTTGATTAAAGTAAACTTTATCGGACGGTTACGGGCAATGAAGATGGCGTGCGGACGGACGCCCCGAAGGGCGGCTGGTGAAGGTTATTATCAAGGATTCCACTACAATTATAATTTGATTACAGCAAGATATATCCAAAATAAGAGTCCAGCCGTCACGGATTCAGGTTAATGCTAACCGATTCCGGTGCCAGGTGCAACGCTCATACATTTACAGCCGATAGGCCGGGTTCCATACAGTGTTGAGCGCTGTTTTGGGAGAAGCGAAGGGCGTATGTGGAAAGAGGCTAAGGGCCCGGTTGCGGCAACCGGGCCCGGAGGGGTTATTTTGTAAGCAATACTATCGTTTGACCGGAACCCTTTTTTTTTCCTCATTGACATATTTAAAAAAGATGGGGAAGGCCACGAAAAAGGCGACACAGATCAAATATTCGACCCCTTTAATATGGGTGTAATAATCAACCAGGGTATGCAGGGGTTTCATCATGCCGGTGGCCAACATGTACTGCCGGGCCAGTTCGCTGATTTGCCAGTTTGCCTGGTTCAGGGCACCGACAAACGTTGCGGAAACCCAGAGAATAAGCATCGCAGCCAAGCCAAGTAGAGCAGCCGAAACAAGTTTACTACTTTTGGGAACAGACATGGTACATCTCCTTACGGTTTAATAGGTGCCGAACATCAGCCGATAATTGTGCTGATGTAGCCTTTGATCAGGTTACCCAATCCGCCACTTGCCAAACCGCCAATTAAACAGGCCACTGCCCAGATGCCGATAAGGGCGGCCATAGTGACGACAAGGCCGACACTGAATTTGGAGGTTTCATGGGCGACATCGGTTTTTGTCTCAGTTTTGTTGATAATCTGGGTGGTCATGGTGTCCTCCTGGTCAGATTGGATCGATGAGTGTTGCAATTCTTTGCCGGGGTAACTGCATCCGTAATGCCAGTTATTGGCCAGAAAATTCCAGGAGAAAAAATTTATTTAACTCTTTGTTTTTAATATCTTTATTTAGGTATTTTTTTCATACATCACTGGTGCTTGCGTACCACGTAAGTGTGGTAGCTCTTCAAGCACACTACGAGTGCGTGGTATTGACCGTTGATGGTGTTGCGGGCACAGGCACGGAAGTGTTGTGGGCTGTTACAGATAGGTCGGGGTTGGGTCCCATGGGATCGAGCGAGAAGCATATTCAAAACAAGAACCCCGGCGCCACGGATTCAGGAGATGGTATGCCCGGGATGCTTACCTGTGCTTTGTCCGAACAAAGTGGTGGACGGTGGTCTACTGGAGAGCCTTGGGCCGACAGGGCAGGTCAAGAAGGATGGTCTGGATATGTGGATCTTGTTCCTGAAAGTTGAGGTCACCACCGTGCAGACGCAGAAGATGGCGGCAGAAGGCTAGTGACGGCCAGACCGCACTGTCCTGAAGAGTGGGGGCCGGCCAGGAACAGGTGCTGTTGGTGAACCGCAGGACTACGCGGTTTTGGGTTGTGTTTTCGTTCAGACAGGCAACAACTAATCGTTTTTCTTTATTGTGGAGTGGAGCAGCCTGATGCAAAGCCCTTCTGCCACCCTGGATCAGGGTCAGCAACACCAGCCAGAGATCTCCCGCCGGAATCTGAACCACATCCGGGTATGGTTCAGGAAAAGTGTAGTTGATGGATTCTGCCTGCAATCGCTTGTCAAGAACTGCCGTCAGCACGCGAAACAGTGTGGACAGGGACGCATGCCCCGAGTCCGCATGCTGTCCGGTAAAGAGATGCTGCATGCCGGTGACCAGCGCTGCAATCTTTTTTTCTTCCTGCATGAGCGCCCGGAGCAGGGAGGTGCGTTGTGGTCTGTTGGTTTTTTGATGTTCCAGGTCCATCAGTGTCTGGGTGTAGTTGAGAACTCCGTTGATATCGTTGATTATTTCAGCGGCAATTTCCGAACCTATCCAGCCGGCGGCGGCATAACGAAAAC
>SKJK01000053.1 GCA_007121995.1 Desulfobulbaceae bacterium | reverse complement strand
TGGAGAATCATATGCCAGGACAATTTTTACGCATCGATGAACATCTGATTGAACAGGAGCCCTATTATCTCTCAACCGGAGAAGAAATTGCCATTGCCGAAGCTGCCTATGATCAGGGCATTCCTCTGTTGCTCAAGGGGCCCACCGGCTGCGGAAAAACCCGTTTCATGCAATACCTGGCCTGGCGTCTGCATCGACCGTTGGTGACGGTTTCCTGTCACGATGACCTCTCCACCAGTGATCTGGTTGGTCGGTACTTGATTCGCTCCGGTGAGGCAGTGTGGACCGACGGTCCCCTGACTATGGCCGTTCGGGCAGGGGCTATCTGTTATCTTGACGAAATCGTCGAAGCGCGCAAGGATACTACGGTCATCATCCATCCCCTGGCCGATGATCGGCGGGAATTGCCCATCGAAAAGAGGGGTGAGCTGCTCACCGCCCCCGCAGAGTTTATGTTGGCGGTTTCCTATAACCCTGGATACCAAAGCGTGCTCAAGGATCTGAAAGCTTCTACCCGGCAGCGCTTTGTTGCCCTGTCCTTCACCTATCCGGAACCGGAAAAAGAGATTGAGATCGTCTGCAGGGAGGGGAATCTTGATAATGAAGTGGCCCGACTGCTGGTTAAACTAGCTGGTATGACCCGAGGACTCAAAGACGCGGGGCTGACGGAAGGAGCATCTACCCGTCTCCTGATTCAGACCGGAAAACTGATCGGCTGCGGTATTTCGGTTCAGGTCGCCTGTCGAGCCGCTATCTGCGAGGCGCTCACAGATGATCCGGAACTGCTGGGCGCCCTTGATGAAATGGTCAGCTCACTTTTTTAATGTCTCATGGATCAGGAGAAGCTCAAAACCCGATTTTATCAGCTTGTGGCACCAAGCCTGCCCAACGAGTGGGATGTTGAGGAGGCTGTTGCCAGCCTTGTCGCCAGTCAGGAGGACCAGGTCGATGACATTCTCGCCCAGGTTCCCGCAATCTGGCCGGTTTCCCATTCCCTTTGTTTTGCCTATCTTGCCGCTGCCGGCCCAGCTCTTCGCCATCTCGACACCGGAGAGCTTTCCCTTTGGGTCCATACCTTGCTTGACCGGTACGAAACCGGAGGATTACGAGGAGCGCAACTGTTCATGGCAGATGTTGAACAGCATTTTGTCCGTCATTTGCGCGGTCAGGGAGGATTGCGCGCCGTTGATGTCCTCTCCCGGTTACAGCCATATGTCAACGGTCTGGCCGGCCGCGATATGCCCCTCGTCGTCGCCTCTGTTGCTGCCACTGACACCGAGTGTATCTTTGTGCCCGATGTGCTTGACCTGTTTGCCGACAACGACAAGAATTTTCTTCTCTATAAATTAACGGTTTCTTTTCAGTGGGCTTCCATGGCCACGGGGACCTTGACTGCTGCCCCCACGCTGCCGGCAGCAGATGCACTGACACATCCGCTCGAACAGTTTTTTTCCGGTTTTTCCTCCCCATCCTATGCCCGAACCCTGTATCATGTTTTTGAGACTGGACGGTTGCTGACCTTTCTCGCGGACGAACTGCCGGGTTTGATGCGTCAAGCGGCAGACCTGCTGCCACGGTTGCCGTTGACAGGAGATGCAGCAGAGACCATGAACCTGTTGGACCTTATGCAACGGGGTTTGCTGCGGGACACCTGGCCAAGCCGGGGATCCGATGTGGTTGTTGATCAGGTAGTAGACCGGTTACGTTCCTGTCAAAGACGGGATGCGGACAATCAGGGCAGCATTGACGCGATCAAAGCGTTGATGCCGCAGTTCGATATCGAGGAAGATTGGGCCGGGACTGCCCCTATCATTTTTCAGGGAACGCTTCGTCTGCAGGATGCCTGGTACGCCCAGATAAAACAGCGGCAGGAGCGGGAAACCAGATTCATCAAAGCGCTGACCGCTCATATTCAGCATCAAAGAACAACGACGTCAGCAAACAGTGAACAGCAAGAGGGTGCGTCAAATCAGCAGGGGGAGCAGGGACAGGACCTTGCCCTGATTATCGACACCGAGAAACAAGCGCAGCGGCAGGCACAGTCTTCGCCTTCGCTACGGATCGATAATGAAGATTTTATCCTGAGCGAGGAATTGGCTCAACTGGCGGCTGAGATTCGTCATGACCTCGGTACGCTCCCCGAAGAATACATCTCCAGTGCTGTGGGCAGGGCAGGTCAGGGATTTGCTTTGCACCAAGCCACCGAACCCGATACCGGTCAGGAAAGCACGGGACCAATGGTGTATGATGAATGGGATTACCGTCGCAAAGGGTTTCGGAAAAATTGGTGTGTGATCACGGAGAAAGAAATACCACTGGTGCAGAATACTTTCATCGAGCAGACTCTGCAACAGTACCGGGGGCAGATCCTCAGATTGCGACACCAGTTTGAATTGATGCGGACCAGCGAACGGTTTGTTCGCAGACAACGGGAGGGCAGTGACATTGATTTTGACGCCCTGGTGGAATCGTTGGCTGATATGAAGGCTGGCCGGCCCTCTTCAGACCGTCTATTCATCCGCTTGGCTCGAGATCAACGTGATATAGCTGTTTATTTTCTGGTGGACATGTCCAATTCCACTTCCGGGTGGGTGGGGAAGGCCATCAAGGAAGCCTAGGTGCTGATCTGCGAGGCCATGGAAACCCTCAACGACCGGTACGGTATTCATGGATTTTCAGGAATGCGGCGGTTGCGTTGCGAATTGTTTCCTGTCAAACGTCTTGATGAGCGGTATTCGCAGCAGGTTCGTCAGCGCATCGGTTCCATGGGGCCAAGGGAGTACACCCGTATGGCTCCTGCCATTCGTCACATGACCTCGGTGTTTGCCGGGGTGGAAGCGAAAATACGCTTGTTGATCGTCCTCTCCGACGGCAAGCCTGAGGATTATGACGATTATAAAGGAGAATATGCCATCGAGGATACCCGACACGCTCTTTTGGAAGCGAAGGCCAGAGGCGTGCATCCTTTCTGCATTACCATTGATCGGACCGCCCATGAGTATATGGCCCATATGTATGGGGCGGTCAATTATATTTTTGTTGATGAGATCCGCCGGTTACCAGAGCGGATGCCGGAAATTTATCGGACTTTGACCACCTGATTCGTACCAGACACGGCGGTATCTACCAGGGTGGCTGACCACGCTCCTTTGTTGTACGCTGTCACAGGCGCCCAACATTTGTCCAGACGCGGATGCCCAATTTACGTCCTTCTCGGATACCGGCTGTCGCGATCGTGCAAAGACGGGTGCCCGTGATTGCTTGCTTTGATCCTTTATGCGACGTGTCCTATGCGACGGTTGAAATGTTTGTTTATTTTGCTCTGTTTTCTGGTGACCAGCTGTATTGTCCATGGTCAGGAGATCGATGAGATCACACTGCGTCTCAAGGTGGAGGGGTATCGCTATTATTATGGGGTCGGTGGGAAACCACGCAATCTCGCCCGGGCTCTTCGCTTTTATCATCAAGCCGCAGAAAGGGGGGATGCCGAGGCGCAATTCATTGTCGGCGGTATGCTGTATCGGGGGCAAGGGAGAGATCCGGA
>SKJK01000300.1 GCA_007121995.1 Desulfobulbaceae bacterium | reverse complement strand
TCGTCTCCGGTGGTAACACGGCCCTGTATGCCGTGGAGAGTCCATTGACCTGCTCTCGCCTGGGCCGTACTCGCGACGACGCCGCCGGTGAGGCTTTTGATAAAGTGGCCAAACTGCTGGGACTCGGCTACCCAGGGGGCCCGGTGATCAGCAGGCTTGCTGAAGACGGTGATCCCGCCGCCATTGTTTTCCCACGGGCCAGGCTGGGACAGGACAACCTGGATTTCAGTTTCAGCGGCCTGAAGACCTCGGTGGCCACCTATGTCACCAACAGAAAAAAGAACAATCAACCGTTGATTCTAAGTGATATTTGTGCTTCTTTTCAGGAAGCAGTGGTTGAGGTCCTGGTGGACAAGACCCTGGCCGCTGCCGAGCACACCGGCCACCGCCGCATTGTTCTCGGTGGCGGGGTGGCGGCTAATCCCAGGTTGCGGAAGCTCATGGGTGACCGTTGTGCAGCAAAAGATCGACAACTGTTCGTTCCCGCACCGGCCTTGTGTACAGATAATGCCGCCATGATCGGCTTGGCCGGCTACTACCGATACCTCCAGGGCACCCTCGTTACCGCCGACGATGATGCCTATTCCCGCTCTCCACTCAACTGATCCCGATGCCTCGCGAAACAACCAGCCAGATCCTCAAACGCCGTGGCCTGGCTCCCCATAAAAAATTGGGCCAGAATTTTCTCGTCCATACCCACACAGCCCGGCGCATCGTCGACCTGGCCAACCTGGCTCCCCATGACCGGGTCATTGAGGTAGGGGTCGGTCTGGGAGCTCTTACCGGCCCATTGGCTGCTACTGTGGACGAGGTCGTCGGCATCGAGATGGACGCGGGGATCATCCGTATGCACGAGGAACAACAAAGCCTGCCCACCAATGTTCAGTTGCTCCACGCCGACGTATTACGGATTGATTTCAATAGCCTGGTCAAGCCTGGTCAACGACTGAAAATAGTCGCCAACCTGCCGTATTCGATCTCCACCCCCTTTCTTTTCCGCCTGATCGAACATGCTCCGCTCATAGACAGCGCTGTTCTCATGCTGCAGAAAGAAGTAGCCCAGCGTCTGACAGCCCAACCGGGGACCAAGGACTACGGCACCCCCACGGTTCTGCTTGCCGCCTGTGCAACGGCCAAACAACTTCTTGCCGTCGATCCGGCTGAATTCCACCCTCGGCCCAAGGTTGATTCCGTGGTGATTCGTCTCTCTTTTCATCCGCAACCGGAACGGGTACGGATGGTGGGGAACTTTGACCGTCTTTTCTTCAGCCGGGTGGTCCATGCAGCCTTTGGCCAGCGACGGAAAACCTTGCTCAACGCCCTACACAGCGCCACACTGCTCAAAAGCAAGGAGGATCTGGTCCGTTGCCTGCACACCGCCCGTATTGATCCATCCATTCGAGCGGAAAGATTAACCATGGAAGATTTCGTGCACCTGAGCCGTGTTCTTTGTCAGCATGGTTCTCCACCAATAACTTTGCCGCAGGAATCCGTGACATGAGCGAAAAAAAACAATCGTCTCCGCCACAAATCAGCCCCTACGTCTTCCCTGCTCTCCTGGCCGGCTTCGGCCTCTGGTGCCTGTATGACGGTTTTTTCTCCACCGATCCCGCCATGCAGGAACACCTTCTCTTCAACAGGATAGCCGCCGGGGTGCTCCTGCCCTGGGCCGTGTTCGACTTCTTTCGTACCCGCAAGCGTGAACAAGCGGAACGCCTGGCGGAAAAACAGTCTGAACATGCAGAACAATAGCGGCACCTTCGGATCCGGAGTTCCATCATGGTCAGCAACCGTCAGCTCCTCCTGCCTTACGCAGTCCCGTATCTGGCCTATGTGGGGATCGCCACTCTGCTGGCTCCTCATGTCTCAGATACGGTCAACTACCTGCTCAGAATCATTGCCGTATCCCTGCTGCTCATCTGGGCTTGGCGATGGTACTGTCCACTCAGAGGGCCCCATTCATCGCTGATTTCCGTGCTGACCGGTATTGCCGCCGGTTTAGGTGGACTTGTCCTGTGGCTTGTCCTGTTGACTCCTTTCGTCGATGCAGACGATGCCACTGCCTGGTCATCGACCGCCTTTGCTTTGCGCCTGTTGAGTGCCGGATTACTTGTTCCTGTGTTCGAGGAACTCCTGATGCGTGGTTTTTTGTTCCGACTGGCGCTCCAGTGGGATATCGCACGAAAAAACAAAGAAAAAGACCCTTTGCACACAGCCCTGGACCATCGTTCCGCCAACGACGTCACCCCCGGTCAATGGTCCTGGATGGCCGTCGCCCTTTCCACCCTGGCCTTCATGGCTGGCCACCAGGTTTATGAATGGCCGGCTGCTGTTGCTTATGGCCTGCTCATGGCTGCCTTGTGGGTATACCGCAAAGATCTTATCGTCTGCATAGCAGCCCACGCAACCACCAATATCGGCCTGGCCTGTTATGTCTATCTGACCGGCACATGGCAGTACTGGTAACCTGTTGCTGCTTTTTCCTTCTCCTGAATCCGTGACGGCTGGAGTCTTGTTTGGGGCACTTTTTACTGTAAATAGGTTGAAAATACGGCGATTTTCTTTGTAATATGTCGTCACCCGCCGCCCTTCGCGGCGTTCGTCCGCACGCCATCTTCATTGCCCGTGACCGTCCGATAAAGTTTACTTTAATCGAACGGTAACGAACAACAAAGCTGACGCACGGACAAACGCTCACGGATCCAGGCTTCTGTCTCCGGAAGACCGTTGCAGCCACCAGGAAGGCTACAATATAATCGCGATCATTCACGGGGGTTGCAATTGTGTGGTTTGCCACGCTCCTCTATGGTAAACGGCCATGGCTATGCCAAGGATAACCCGTTATCTCTATCTTCGCTTTATCCGTCTGCGAGGCACCCCGCATTCCCTGGCCCTCGGCGCAGCCATAGGTACCGCCATCGGCCTTGCACCGACCCTACCGTTCAACAGTCTCCTCACCTTGGTGCTGACCCTGCTGGTGCGGGCTAACCCTATTGCTGGTGTTCTCGCGGCCACGTTGGTCAGCAATCCCCTGACCTTCATCCCTCAATATTACTGCCTATGGCGAATTGGTAATTTTTTTCTGCCAAACCGCCTCTCCTGGGCTCGAATCGAAACGTTTCTCCATCAGCTGAGCGAAGGAGGTTTTCTCGACAAGATCAACCTGATCCGAGAACTTGGCCTGGACACTGTCCTGGTGATGATGACCGGTGGCATCATTATCGCTACTCCCGCAGGGATTCTCTCCTACCTCCTTGTCTACAGATTTTTTTTTACTCTTCGTCTGGCTCGACAAAAAAAACACCTGCTCAACCGCAAAGATCGCTGACAGCAACACCCTGTACAATGCCGCTGAGATGCAGTGGTCACAGCTCGACTCCAAAATTTAACTCCGCATATTCATCCTGGCAGTGCCGTGTCGAATCCTACTGCCTGGAGAAAAATATTCTTTGTCCATGACATTATAGTGGGAATACTGTAGATTGAAGTAATTCCGCCCCCCCGACTCAGAAGGAGGCAAGATCATCACAATGCAACGCGAGATACCTACCG
>SKJK01000090.1 GCA_007121995.1 Desulfobulbaceae bacterium | reverse complement strand
TACCAAGCCAGAGTGGCAGCCAGATCTGCGGCAGCACTTCCGTCATCCAGCCCCACATGTTCACACCTTCAGTCACTTCGATCCGGCCCAGAGTGGGCCTTCCTAAAACCCATGCTCCCACCAGGTAGCCAAAGGTCCAGATCGGCCACATGGTTACCGGGTTGGTCAACCAGGCCAGGGCAACGGCAAAGGGAATATTGGCACGGACATAATAGGAAAGGATGGCGGCCAGCGGCATCTGCAGAGGGACGGGAATAAAAGCGCAGAAGGCTCCAACAAACCCGGCCCGGGCAAAACTGGCTCGATTCCCACTCCACAGGTCCTTGTTTTTCAACCCGGGAAACCTGCCGTTCAGCCATCTGCTGTACTTGATGGAACGAATTCCTTTGACAATGCTGTATTTGACAGATCTCATACCAATCGGGGGTTCATTTTAATTTTTTAATAAAATAATTATTATCATTCATATCAGCAAGGACTGCAATGGAAAAAGGATAGGGCTATACATTTATGGATGCTGCCTCCTGATCCTATTCAGAGCGTAGAGCCTCCAGTGGATCAAGACGAGCAGCCTGCAGGGCGGGAAGGATTGAGGCGAGCATACCGATCCCCATGGCCAGCAATTCGGCGAGAACCACGAATGTCCATGGCGTATGGACCGGCAGAAGTGGCACTAAGGTATGGATGATCAAAGCGCAGCATAAACCAATGGCCAACCCGGCCGCACCGCCGAGTGCTGCCAGCAACGTCCCTTCAAGGAGAAAAAAGAGCAGAATTTGACTCCGCCTGGCCCCTAAAGCACGCAGCAGACCAATCTCATTGATTCGCTCGCGCAACGCGATGGTCATCACCGTAAAAATACCCACACTACCCACCAACAGGGAAATTCCGCCTAAAGCGCCCACCGCTACGGTAAGCATACCAAGGACCGATCCCAGGACATCAAGCATCTGTTGCTGGGTAATGATGGTGAAATCCTCCTGCCCATGACGCTGGACAAGGAGGCGCCTGATGGAGGCCACCATTTCTTCGGGATCGCTCCCTTCCCGATACAGGACATCAATCTCCATCAGACCCTCCCGATTGAACAGGTCCAGAGCCCGCACCGCCGGGATATACACGGTATCGTCCAGATCAAACCCCAGAACCTGCCCTTTGGACTCCATCACTCCGATCACCCTGGCCGGTTGATTACCAATCTGAAGGCGTTCACCCAGGGGATTGCGACCGGGAAAGAGCTCCTGCCGAACTTTATGACCGAGGACGACAAAGGGCCGAGCGGTGCGCGGATCGTCCGGGGGGAGAAAACGGCCACTCTGTACCCGCATCTGAAAGGCCCTGTCCATCTCCGGTCCAACCCCGTACACGGTGATCCGCCGGGTACGCCCCTCAGCCTTAACCTCGGCGTTTCCCTGCACCACCGGCACCACCGCTTCCACGCCTGGAATCCGGCGGAGAGCTTCGCTATCCTCCAGAGTGAGTAAACGTTCCGAACCAAGCACCCCCAGTGAAGTTCCCATGGTGGTCACTTTTCCCGGGGTGACAGCGATCAGATTGGTACCGAACTGCGTAAATTCCGCCAGAACATAGCGCTGCAACCCTTCACCCATGGAGGTCAGCAGGATGACCGCGGCAATTCCCACCGCAATCCCTAAACCGGTGAGAAAGGAATGCAGACGCTTGGCACGGATGGAAGTGGTGATGAACCTGATATGATCAATGATGTCCATACCAGATCTCAATGCCCCGCCAGGGCACGAATCGGGTCGAGTCGGGCCGCCCGTCGGGCCGGGAGCAGAGCAAATATTAACCCTGTCCCCAGAGCCGTGCCCAGGGCAGCGCCAATGGCCCAGAGCGGCGGGGTCGCCTGCAGAGCGGGATAAAACTGCACCGTGATCCAGGAACCGACAAAACCGAGCCCGATACCAAGCAGGCCGCCAATGCTTGCAAGCAGCAATGCTTCAGTGATCACAAGCGTTGTAATCTGGGATTTTCCTGCTCCCAGAGCCATGCACAGGCCTATCTCCGCGGTCCGCTGGGCCACGGCCATGAGCATGACATTCATGATCAGGATACCGGCTACCACCAGGCTGATGGCAGCGATCCCAGCCACAGTAACGGTGAGAACGGCTAAGATTTTATCAAAGGTGGCCAGGACCGCGTCCTGGGTGATGATGGTGACATCTTTTTCACCGTAGTGCCGTTTGGCGATGGTCGTAGTGATAAAGTGCTGCAATCGGTCGATGGCGTCCATGTCCCTGGCCTCGATGAGAATGCGGAACAACCCCTCGGTATTGAGCAGCATCTGGGCAAAGGCCACCGGTACGATCACCATTTCCTCTGTATCCAGTCCCAGAGAGCGGCCCTCGGAGCCAAGGATACCGATGACTCGACAGCGAAACCCGGCCAGACGAACCAGTTCGCCCAGGGCGTTCTCCCGTCCGAACAGTTCGCGGTTAACCTTGGCCCCGATCACACAGACAGGTCGGGCGATTTCCATATCCTCATCCGGCAGGAATACGCCCCGATCCATGCGTAGATGATGAATTTCAAGAATAGGGGCCGTGGAACCGATCACCGGCACCTGCCGTTCCCGACCGCGCCAGCTGATACGCATCTCACCGATATTGATGGGGGCCAGGCGCTGCACCAGATCACCCCGTTCCAAAGCCCGGGCATCACCCAGGGTCAGGTCACGGGGTGTTTCTCCGACAATGGTCGCAGCAGTATTTGATGCAGTCTCAGTCCGCCCCGGAATGACAATCACCAGATTGGAGCCCAGGGAAGCAAACTGATCGACCACGTAGAGACGGGCACCATTGCCGATACCGGTGAGCAGAACGACTGCCGCTACCCCGATACTCATGGCCAGAAGCATAAGCAGAGTGCGAACCCGGTTGCCATCCAGACTGCCCAGGGCAAAAGCAATGGTATCCAGGGGCCGCATGGGCCTACTCCTTGTCTGTATCTGCAGCGATCTGCCCGTCCACCACCCGGATACGTCTGCCGGCCCGTTGGCCGATTTCCGGATCGTGGGTGACAACCACCAGCGTTAAACCGTTGCGGTTGAGCTCTTCCATCAATTGAACGATATCGCCTCCGGCGGTACGATCCAGATTACCAGTAGGTTCATCAGCCAGCAGCACTGTGGGTTCGTTGATCACCGCTCTGGCAATGGCCACCCGCTGGCGCTGACCACCGGAGAGTTCGTCCGGACGGTGATGCTGTCTGCCCTCAAGGCCAAAAGCGGTAATCAGACGATCACTTCGCCGGGACCGCTCCCGACGTGGTAAACCTGCCAGAAGCAGGGGTAATTCAATATTCTGTTGGGCCGTGAGGCGGGGTATAAGGTGGAAAAACTGAAAGATGAACCCGATCTTACGACCGCGAATGGCGGCCAACCGAGTATCATCGAGACTGGTCACATCCTCGCCCTCCAGGAGATAGGTACCGCTGTTGGGAGTGTCGAGGAGACCGATAATGTTGAGCAGGGTTGACTTGCCCGAGCCCGACGGCCCCATAACCGAAAGGTATTCCCCCGGTTTGATAGTC
>SKJK01000313.1 GCA_007121995.1 Desulfobulbaceae bacterium | reverse complement strand
TGTCCTCTTCCACCGTCATTGTCTTTGATTTTGAAACCAGCGGTCACTCGCCAAAACATGGCGACCGACCGATCGAGGTGGGTGCGGTCCGACTGGAAGAAGATCGAGTCGTTGACCGCTTCCAGGAGTTGATGAATCCAGGTTTTCCCATCAGCTGGTTTATTGAATCCTTGACCGGGATCAGTAACCAACAGGTGACCGCAGCACCACCCTGTGAAGAGGTCATGTCCCGCTTTGCCGACTGGATCGGCGACACACCACTGATTGCGCATAATGCAGCCTTTGACCGAAAATTCCTTGATGCCGAACTGGCTAAGATCGGGAGAAGCCGGGATAATGCCTTGGCATGCACCGTTCTGGCAGCACGGCGACTTTTGCCGGAGGCACCCAATCACAAACTCGCCACCTTGGTTCACTATTGCGGTATCCATACCAGCGGTATTTTTCACCGAGCTTTGGCCGATGCAGAGATGACCAGCCAACTCTGGATTACCATGACCAACCTGCTCCGCAAGCGCTACAACCTGGACACCATCTCTTTCGCCCTGATGCAGCACCTGAGCCGGATCGGTCGGGCCAAGGTGGAGAGCTATCTGCAGGAGTATTGCCGTCGACGACGAGACCACCTTAACAAGGCAGGGAAACATGACATCGCTGAGACCAACTGCACCCCAAACCATCCGCAAGCAGATGATCGATCTGCTGACCAATGGCAAATACGGCGTCCGTGATCTCTCCCAGGAACTTCACCAGAGCGAAAAGGAGATTTATGCACATCTGCGCCACATCGAACGTACATTGAAAGCCAGTGGTCAGCTATTGGTGATTGATCCGGCGCTGTGCCTGCACTGCGGATTTACTTTTACCAATCGTAAGCAGCCACACCCTCCAGGTCGCTGCCCCAGGTGTAAAAAAACGCGTATCCGCCGGCCCAGCTACACGGTCCGCTGAATCACTTCCTCCGATCCAGGCCGACGCAACCATGATTCTGCTCAATGCTCTGTTCCCGGTTTTAGCCCTGATTCTGTTCGGTGTCGCCGTCAAGCACTGGCGGCTTACTGATGCCGACTTTCTTCGCACCTCGGACCGGCTGGTCTATTTTGTCTTTTTTCCGATCATGCTTTTCTGGAAAATCGGCGCGGCACCTCTTCACTTTGACGGAGGCTGGCACTATCTACTGGCTACCGCTCTGGCAGTGCTGAGTGTCTGCGGATTCAGCTTACTGTTCATTCGCCTGTGGCCAATCTCCCGCTTTCAGGCCGGTTCTTTCAACCAGGGATGTTATCGTTTCAACACATATATCGGCATGGCCGTGGTCATCAATGCATATGGGGTGGCTGGAACCCAATTATACGGTATTCTGGTGGGTCTGATCATTCCGCTTATCAACATCCTGGTGGTGTCTGTGCTTATCTGGTTCAGTGCAGATGAAGGCAACAAAGGAGGTCGCCTGGTTACCACCGGCAGACACCTGGTGGCCAACCCACTGATCATTGCCTGCTTCGCCGGCATGCTGTATGCCCATCTGGTGGGCGGATTTCCCGTCTACCTGGACAACACGCTCAGGTTGATGTCCCAGGTGACCCTGCCCCTTGCCCTGTTTTCCATCGGCGGCAGCCTCTCCTTTGCCAATCTCCGTGACAACATGGGCCTGGCCATGGTTTCAGCGCTTTTCAAACTGGCATTGCTGCCGTTGCTCGGTTTTTTCTTCCTGTGGATGTTCAATGTGACCGGACTGGCTTGGAAGGTCAGCATGCTCTTTTTCACCCTGCCCACCTCAACAGCCATCTATATTCTCTCCTCACAACTGCATTCCGACACCGAATTGGCCTCCGCAGTCATCATTGCCTCCACGTTTCTTTCTTTCATTTCCATGTCGTTGATCCTGCTGCTAACGGTATAAGCCGGTACTACTGTCAGCTCAACGACTCAACACCTCAACAATACGCACGTTGGTGAAAAGCCAGTCTCCGTCGATTTTTTCCAGAGTTGCCGAAACCTCCTGCACATCAGCAACAGTATAATCCTGACGCTGTCCGCTCAGGCGAAGAGTCATCCGGACATCAGCTGTGTTTTCCTTGGATAATTGGATGGAAATATCATGAAGCGTCAGGGAAACTGTATTGTATGCAGCTCGTACCATGGTAATACGGTCCATGATCTGTTGACGGCTGAAGGTGCCGGTAAAATCGACCGTATCGACCGAGATCCGACAGGGATCATGGAATAAGGCAGCAATTCGACGCGATTTCCTCAGCCCCTCTACTTTTTTTTCGTCCGATTTTTTCGAGGCGTTCTGGGAAAAAACAGTCAATTGTTTACGTATCGCTTTTTCTTCACTGGGCAGAAGCCGGAACAAAGCAAAACCAACCGCCACAATGACCAGCAAGAGGATACCTGCATTTTTCATCGTTACCACAAGACACCTCCGAGAATTCGTTGCCGGTCCACCTGACCAAAATGATGTCGCTCCATGACAACACCGCGGTTGTCCCCAACCACATAGACCTTTCCTGGTTCGACCACCCGAGGGGGCAACTGCCAGTCCGAAATGGTCTGCAGATAGGGCTCGTCGATTAACTGACCATTGACAAACAAGACGCCATGACGAAACTCCACGGTTTCCCCGGCCAGCGCCACTACTCGCTTGAGGAGAACCACCCGACGCCCGGAAAAACGAATAACCACCACGTCACCGTGGGTAGGTTCGGTTAACAGGTAACGAAACCGCCAGCAGAAAGTGAACCCACCATCCCGGTAGGTCGGTTCCATACTTTGGCCGTTAATGCGCAACGGTATGAGCACTTGAGAAAAAATCAGAATTGCAGCCGCGGTGACAACCAGAAGGCGAAGGATAAAGCCCCGGGTTATCTTTGGCAAAAAAAAACGCTTTACCCAGTTCAAGCTTATTCTCCAAACATGATATTGTCACACCCTGAATCCGTGAGCATCCGTCCGTGCCTCAGCTTCGTTGTTCGTAACCGTTTACCGGTGCTTCATATGCGGAAAGGCAGGTTGACCGCATCTAGTGATCTTATGCGCGACAGCCTGATCGTCAGCAAATGGCGTGTTGGTGGACGGTGAAGATTAATACAGGATCCGGTCAAGAATGGACGGTGAGGGAGGACGAACCTGATCAGAGGCAGCGTCGGCTGTCCGACGATCGAACCCGAGGCCAAGCATTCCCAGGCTGTTGGCATCAAGATAGAGTCTCTCCTCGTACACGGACCGGATACTGCGATCCACAGGATCTACCAGTCGAACCGAGAGATACATGACCCGATTGGTCATGGTATAGGTCCCGACAATAATAGCCTGGGCCCGCTCGCTGTCTGCCAGTTCCCGGAGTTCGCGGGTAAGCATGAATTCGCCCCGGTCGGTCTCAACCAGTAAATCCCGCCGTAGCTTGATCTCCCGGACCACATAGCCACGGCGGACAAAACCGGCGGTGACATTATTCTGAAAACTGCGGCCAAAACTTGAGGTAGCGTCAAGATTGTCATTATTGACCAGGGTCGTCACTAAAATCGGTTGATTAGCCTGATGGGGCATAAGTGGTGGATGGGCAC
>SKJK01000099.1 GCA_007121995.1 Desulfobulbaceae bacterium | reverse complement strand
TCCAGCCGGGATGTATGATAACCCGCGGCCGGTCTTCGTTGAGTTCATGACAGAACGCCTGGATCTCTCGGGCCGCAATCCCGGTTTCTCCTTCGGCCCACTCAGAGGTATACGGTTCGAGAAAAGTCTTGAACTCTGGCATACCATTGACATAGCGACCAACAAAGTCCTGGTCATAGAGATTGTTGTTGACGATATAATGAGCGATACCCAGCAGGAGGGCATAATCAGTGCCGGGTTTGATCTGCCAGTAGCGGCTGGCTTTGCCGGCGGTGACCGAGGCCCGTGGATCGATATAGGTAACCCGGGCTCCCTTTTTAATGGCTTTGAGGAAGCTTTTGACTTCCTTGACCTTAAGTGATTCGGTAATATTGCGTCCGAAGAGAACTATATGGCGTGATTTTTCGTAGTCGTAGGAGAAATCTTTCCGACCAAGGCCATAGACAGATTTTGAGGCATGATGCACATTGCGGCCGCAGGTGCAATCGTGATTGATGTAGTTAGGAGACCCCAGCGCCTTGACAAAAGCCTGCCGGAGATCGGCAAAAGGACCGCCGCGGTCGGACAGCATGACGGCACGGCCGCCGTGTTCAGCGATGATAGCCTGGAGTTTCTCGGCAATATAATCGTAGGCCTCTTCCCAGGAGGCTTCCCGCCACTGTCCCTCCCCTCTTTTACCCCGACGCAGGAGCGGCCCGAGAGGACGCTGTTTATCGCTACGTTGTGCAAAGGCAGCTCCCCCCTTGGCACAGAGACTGCTGCCCATGCCGCCGTCATGACTGTTGCCTTCGATCCAGACCGGCTTGCCGTCCTCCACCTCTACAGCTACCGGACAACGTACGGCACACATGCCGCATATACTGTATTTCGTTTCTTTCATACCCCTATCCCTGTTTTGCATGTTCAGATACAGGTGTTGAGGTCCGTCCCGCACCTCAACCTACATAATCATCCGTCGTGGCAAGATCCGTGGATACTGTCCTAGCGGTCAGTATTCTTATAATTTCCTGAATCCGTGACGGCTGGACTCTCATTGCCCGTAACCGTCCGATAAAGTTTACTTTAATAAAACGGTCACAGACAATAAAGCTGACGCACGGACGAACGCTCACTGATCCAGGAATTTGGTTTCCAGGTCCTTCCTATTATCGTCATTACTGCACTCTCCCAACTCGTGTTTTAGTATATGCACATGAAAATGCACGATGTATACCAACCGTATCCTTACAAAAGAAACACGCGTTACAACTAACTGAAATATTGTTTTTTTACTGGAAAAAAAAGAGGAAATACTGAACAAAGCCCCTTGCAAGAGGGGCTGCTGGGCTCTCGGATCGCAACAAAAAAGATGCACCGGGAAACAAAAAGATTGCACCCAAACCGGCTCCCCAACCGCCATGCAAGCCCGGCGATCTCAACTTGGTACGTAGCACCCTGCGGACAACGTTGTAGCAAAAACTTTACTGGTGTGGAACAACCTGTTATTTCTTTTTCCGTTTGGGAATTTTTTTGGAGAATTGTTTTTTGTATAAACGCTTGGCCTCGGCCAGGCGTTTTTCACTTTTCTCGATCAATTGTTCCTGGGCGCAACGGTGCTCACCGCCCGAAACGACGGTTCTCTGGATATAAGTTCCGTCAGTCTGCATGTCCCAGGCTCCCCTCTGGTCGGCGAGCTGTAGATCGATGATTTCCCGTAACTGAATCTGCAAAATCGGATTTTCAATGGGTGTTATCACCTCAACCCTTCGCTCCAGATTACGTTTCATGAGATCCGCAGAACCAATGAAATACTCCTCCTGACCATTGTTACGAAAATAATAGATGCGGGCATGCTCAAGAAAACGGCCAACCAGAGAGACTACTCGGATAGTTTCGGAAAGTCCGGGAATACCGGGGCGAAGCAGACAACTATCGCGGACGATCAGGTCCACGGCGACCCCGGCCTGTGAAGCCTGGTACAGGGCGGCGATGATATCTGAATCGGTGAGAGCGTTGGTTTTCATCTGAATAAGGGCAGGGTTGCCCTTGATATGATGTTCGATTTCACGGCGAATATATTCCAGCAGAGCTTTCTTGAGAATTCTGGGAGAAGGGAGCAGTTTTTTATATGTCCTTGCCGGCGCATATCCCAAGGTAAGAAAATTAAAAAATTCGGTGAGATCGGTACCGATGTCGTGATCACAGGTCAACAGACCGAGGTCACAGTAGGCTCTTGCCGTGCCGGCATGATAGTTGCCGGTGCCTATATGTGCATACCGCTTGAGTCCATTGAAATCCCGGCGAACAACAAAGATCACCTTGGAATGAGTCTTGAGCCCGACAACACCGTAGGTGACGTGAATCCCGGCCTCTTCCAGGTGCGTGGCCCAGTGAATGTTGGCTGATTCATCGAAACGCGCCATCAATTCAACCACCACTGCAACCTGCTTCCCGTTATGGGCCGCATCGAGCAGATACTGAATGATCTGGGAATTGGCGGAGGTCCGATACAGGGTCATTTTAATCCCCAGCACCTTGGGATCGACACTGGCCTCGCAGAGAAAACGTTCTACCGAGGAACTGAAAGACTCATAGGGGTGCTGAAGCAAAAATGGCCCTTCTTCCCTGATGAGATGGAACATATTGGGAAAATCCCCAGACAGCTTATAGTGATCCAACGGCTGATGGGTTGGATAGTGCAGTTCCGGTTTATCTATGGTCACGATTTCCATCAGATCGCGTTTGGCCATAATGCCATCGACGACAAAGACATCTTTACGGGAATCGATACCCAGTTGGGAAGCGAGCATGCCGCGATGCGGTCTGGTCATGGAGCTGTCTACCTCCAGCCGGACAATCTCGGCAAATTTGCGATCACGCAGCGCCGATTCAATCATGGAAAGCAGGTCGACCGCCTGGTCTGACAACTTTTCCGTGATGGCATTGCGGGTTACCCGGAACAATTCACAACTGTCAATGACCATCCCCGGAAAAATATTCATCAGGTTGTTGGCGATCACATCCTCGAACAGCACATAGAGATGCTGGTCCGCTTCCACTCGGATAAATCGAGGGATCCCGGTCCCGGTGGTGGGCACCTTGATGCGGTTGAGATAAATATGATCACTGTCGCTGTGGCGGGTGGCGACGAGGAGGTTGAGGGACAGGTTGGAGATAAAAGGAAACGGATGGGCGGGATCCATCCCTTGGGGGGTGAGCAGCGGATAGATATTATTGCGGAAATATTCACTCATCTTGGTTCGTTGCTGTTCGTTGAGCTCCGCATACTTGACAATACGAATCTCCTCCTGAGCAAGCAGAGCGAGCAGTTCCCGCTCCAGTTCCTGTTGCTGACTGAGAATATCGCGGATCACCTCATAACTTTCATCAATCTGTTGTTGAGGTGTGCGGCCGTCCATGGAGAGCAACTTGAGACCGGCACCGACCTGCTGCTTAAGGCCGCCTATTCGTTTCATGAAAAACTCATCGAGATTGGAGCCGATCACCGAGAGAAAGAAGACTCGTTCCAGCAGCGGATTCCGTTTATCCTTGCTCTCGTTAAAGACCCGACGATTGAATTCGAGCCAGGTC
>SKJK01000291.1 GCA_007121995.1 Desulfobulbaceae bacterium | reverse complement strand
GGCAGTTGGACGGGCAGTGATTTGTGGTTTTCCCGCATCCCCATCAGTTGTGAGACGGTGATCCCAAGGAGGCGGACCCACCGGTGCCCGGCCTCTGTGGCGGCCAGGAGTCGCGGTAGCCGGACCAGCATATCGTTGGCAGTGAAAAATCCAGTTGGCACAGTGTTGGAGCGGGTGATGGTGGTGAAATCGCTGTAGCGGATCTTGAGAGTCAGAGTACGGCCTCCGGTCTGTTTCTCCGCCAGTATCCGAGCTACTCGATGGACCTGATCGACGACAATGGGCAGGATCTGCTCAAGGGCAAGCAGATCCGTAGCCAAGGTGGTTTCTGAACCAATGGATTTACGTATCCGGGCCGGCTCCACCGGGCGGGGATCCAGGCCTCGGGCGATATGGTAATAGAACAAACCCATTTTGCCGAACTGATCGACCAGTTGCCGGGGGGAAAAACGAAGCAGGTCGCTGCCGGTACGAATTCCCAGACCATGCATTTTTCTTTCCGTTACCTTGCCCACCCCGAAAAAACTACCGATGGGCAGGGCGGCGATGAAGGCCTGAGCCCGTTCTGGTGGAATGACGGTGAGGCCGTCCGGCTTGTTGTGGTTGGAAGCGATTTTAGCCAGAAATTTGTTGTACGAAACGCCGGCTGAGGCGGTCAACCCAGTGGTCGTGAGGATAGTATGGCGCAGATGCTGGGCAATTCGGGTGGCTGAGGGTTCACCGTGCAGATTGGCGGTGACATCAAGAAAGGCTTCGTCAACGGAAAGGGGTTCCACTAGCTCGGTACACTCCCGGAAAAGGACCATTATGCTCCGGGAAACCTCTTGATAACGTCTCATGCGTGGTCTGACGAAAACAGCCTGCGGGCAGAGGCGCCGGGCTCGGCTGCAGGCCATGGCGGAATGGATACCGAAAGTTCGAGCCTCGTAGGAACAGGCAGCCACCACGCCCCGTCCGTCTGGATCTCCGCCGACGATCAAGGGTCGCCGGCGTAGTTCCGGGTGGTCGAGTTGCTCAATGGAGGCAAAAAAAGCGTCCATGTCGATATGGATGATTTTTCGAGACTGGGACATGAGGGCTCAACGCGGTGGCGGGCGATCGCAGGAGATTGTTGAACATTGACGCCGACTGTTGGGGCGGCTATTATCCGGCAAGGCGAATCGATAAAAGATGTTGTGCAGTGTACAATAAAGTAAAGGGCGGGGGAACGATAAAAATGGATGATGCCTATGAACAACGGCAAGAACAACTTTTGCATAATCCCTGCACCTGGTTGGTAACGGGGGTTGCCGGTTTTATCGGCTCCAACCTGCTGGAAACGCTTCTCCAGTTGGGGCAGCGGGTAGTGGGGCTCGATAATTTTTCCACCGGTTATCAGTACAATCTCGATGAAGTCCGACATCGGGTCGGGGCGGAGGCCTGGGAGCTGTTTCGTTGCATCAAGGGGGATATCCGTGAGTTGGCGGTTTGCCGCCAGGCCTGCGAAGGGGTGGAATATGTGCTTCATCAGGCGGCCCTTGGTTCGGTGCCTCGCTCCATTGCAGACCCGATCAATACCAATGAAAACAACAGTACCGGTTTCCTTAATATACTCCTGGCTGCGCGTGACGCGGAGGTGCATCGTTTTGTCTATGCTGCCTCCAGTTCCACCTACGGCGATCATCCCGGTCTGCCCAAGGTTGAAGAGCGGATCGGTGATCCGTTGTCTCCCTATGCGGTGACCAAACTGGTCAACGAGCTCTATGCCGCGGTATTTGCGCGAACCTATGGATTCAGAAGCGTTGGTCTACGGTATTTCAATATATTCGGTCGGCGCCAGGATCCGGAAGGGGCCTATGCCGCGGTTATTCCCAGGTGGTTTGCCGGTCTGCTCAAGGGGAAGTCGGTTTTTATCAACGGCGACGGTGAAACCAGTCGCGACTTCTGTTTTGTCGATAACTGTGTGCAGGCCAATATCCTTGCCGCCACCGCTGGGGATGCTGCCGCCGATCAGGTCTACAATGTGGCCTTTGGTGAGCGCACCAGCCTCAATGAACTTTTTACCCAGATCCGGGATCGGGTGGCTGAACGAGTTCCAGCAGCCAGGAAAGCACAGCCGGTCTATCGCGATTTTCGTGCCGGCGATGTCCGCCATTCCCTGGCCGATATCGGCAAGGCCGAACAGCTTCTTGGATATCAGCCCCGGTATTCGTTGCGGGCCGGACTCGACCAGGCCGCTGACTGGTATATCCATCGGTTCAGTTCGTAACACATGCCGACTGTGTACAATACGAAAGGTAACGGTCTCCGGGGACAAGGAAACGATTGCAGAACCCGAAAACCGGCAATGTTTTAAGGAGAGCTGTCATGTCCAGTACGCTTGGGACCCTGTATCGGGTGACGACATTTGGAGAATCACACTGCAAAGGAGTCGGGGCCATTGTTGACGGGTGCCCGCCGGGACTTGAACTCTCCGAAGACGATATCCAGCCCCAGTTGTCGCGACGACGGCCGGGACAAAGTGATCTGACTACTCCCAGGCAGGAGGCGGATCAGGTGATCATTTATTCAGGGACCGAGTCAGGTCGCACCTTGGGTACGCCGATCATGCTACTGGTCAACAATAAAGATCAACGGCCCCAGGATTACGGAGAAATGAGCCGGGTACCGCGGCCTTCCCATGCCGATTACACCTACCAGATGAAATACGGCATTCGGGCTGCAAGCGGTGGTGGACGGTCTAGTGCCCGCGAGACCATTGGCCGTGTGGCTGCCGGAGCCATTGCTGAAAAGTGGTTGCGGCAGACTTATGGGACTGAAATCGTTGCCTGGGTGAGCGCTGTCGGCGACGTCGAAGCCCCGGCGATTGATGTCTGTAAGATCAACAGGGCCACGGTTGATGCCACAGCGGTCCGCTGCCCTGATCCTGACGCTGCCCAACGGATGCAGATGCTGATCCGTGAAGTCCTGGCTGCCAAGGATTCCACCGGCGGTATTCTCACCTGTGTCTGCCGCGGCGTTCCCATCGGGCTGGGAGAGCCTGTTTTCGATAAACTCGAAGCCAGGCTGGCCCAGGCGATGCTGTCCCTGCCCGCCAGCAAGGGTTTTGATATCGGGTCTGGTTTTGCCGGCACCCGTATGCTCGGCAGTCACCACAATGACCCTTTTGTCGGTAAGGGGGATGTCCTTGGCACCCGGACAAATTACAGCGGTGGTGTTCAGGGCGGGATCAGCAATGGCGAAGCCATTGTTTTCCGAGTGGCCTTCAAGCCTGTGGCCACCATCGGCCTGGCTCAGGAAACCGTTGACTTCGGCGGCAAGGAGGTGACCCTGGCTGCCAAAGGACGTCATGACCCCTGCGTGGCGCCGCGGGCCGTGCCTATCGTCGAATCCATGGCCGCGCTGGTGCTTATGGATATGGTTCTTTGTCAGCGGGTACGCCGCGACATCCGACCGGCCTGAGCGGCTGTTGGCGATCGTTTCCGGTATGCATCGCAGTTCCGGCACCATCCTGCTGGTTGAAGATTCCGCCATCAATCGGAAAATTCTTCATAATCTGCTTGACAAGCAAGGGTATGAGGTATGTGTCGCCCAG
>SKJK01000095.1 GCA_007121995.1 Desulfobulbaceae bacterium | reverse complement strand
TCCTGCAGCTGCAGGACGAAATAGCTGCGTATGCAGCTGCATGTGAATTGGATATGATTTTTCGGCGCAACAAGGAATGACAAGGCCCTGGACAATGCTCGCCGGGTGCAGGTACAAGGCTGCCTGACCTGAGCACCCTTGACCCCCGTGGTCACCCACACCTGCACAACCATCGTGATTGGATATATAAACGTCTATGAATAGCACCGCATTTTTGTGTATACTTTTTGCCTATTGCCTCGGTGCGGTCCCCTTTGGCCTGTTGTTGTCCCGGCATTGTGGCATTGATATCCGCACCCGGGGCAGCAGGAATATCGGCGCCACCAATGTCACCCGTGTGCTGGGAAAAAAGCTCGGCGTCTTGACCCTGGTCCTGGATGTCTGCAAAGGGTATCTGCCAATGTTCATCGCCTCGATCCTGCTGCAGGAAACTCCACAGAGGGAGTTGATCATCGCTGTATGTGGTGCTGTGACGGTTCTTGGGCACATGTTCCCGGTTTATCTCCGCTTCCAGGGGGGCAAAGGAGTAGCCACCGCTTTGGGTGTTTTTCTCTACCTGGCACCTTTGGCAGTCCTGGGTTGTCTGCTGGTCTTTCTCGCCGCCGTTGTGCTCACCGGGTTTGTGTCCCTGGGATCGCTGCTCGGCTCTGCCTCTATGCTCCTCTGGCTGTTTCTCCTCAAGACTCCCGCCTGGACACTGTGGCTGGCTGGTTTTATTGTTTTGATGATTTGGATTAAACACCATCAGAACATTGCTCGACTGCTTAATGGCACGGAAAAATCCTGGAAAAGGGTAAAAGGGGGGGCGGAGTGAACCGTGCAGAATGGCGGGCCATCGAGGAAGCAGGGGAGTTGTTGGGCCTGGGAGGCCGGGCTTCACTGACCGAGATAAAAAAGGCCTATCATCGCCTGAGCAAGTTGTATCATCCGGATACAGGAGCCGCCGGCGGTCGGGAAGACCAAGAGCAGATGTACCGGCTTACTGCCGCTTATGACCTGCTCATGCGCTACGGCAATGCCTATCCATTGCCCTTGCACCAGGAAGAGGCTGATGCGGCGGTGATCGATATTTATGACCCTGAGGACTGGTGGCGGGTCCGGTTTGGTCAGGATCCCATATGGGGCGGCAAAAAGAAAAGGTGATGGCAACAGCTCTGGCCGCTGGCCGGTTGTGAGCCTGACATGTTGACATTTCTCATCGATGTGGAGTGTTTTAATAAGGAGTACAGCATGCAGATTCCTCAATTAATACAAGAAGACAGACCTTTTGTTTCCCTTGAATTCTTTCCGCCCAAGAAGCAGGAGGACTGGCCGCGGTTCATTGAGGTCGCCAAAGAATTACAGCAGTTACGACCGCTGTTTGCCTCAGTGACCTATGGCGCCGGAGGCTCCACCCAGAGCAATACTCTGGAGATATGTGAGCAGTTGATCAATGCCTGCGGGTTTGAAATCATGCCCCATCTCACCGGGGTGACCGCCGACCGGAATAAAATTAACGGGTTCCTTGAAGCCATCCGGGCCATGGGCATTGATAATGTTCTCGCCCTGCGGGGGGATCGACCCGCCGGCTATCCGGGCACGGATGCCGAGCTGTTTGCCGCTTTTCCTTATGCCTCGGATCTGGTTCGCTACATCCGTCGCCGTCATCCCGAATTGGCCATCGGTGTGGCCGGTTTTCCAGAGGCCCATGCCGAGGCCCCATCTATTGCCGCTGATCTCGATATTATGGAACAGAAGGTGGCCAATGGGGCTGATTTTGTTATTACCCAGCTCTACTTCGATAACCGGGTCTATTTTGATTACGTTGAACGGCTCCGCAAACGCGGGGTAACCGTGCCGATTATTCCGGGTGTTCTCCCCATTCGCAGTCTGGCTTCCTTGCGGTTTACCCTGCAACTCTGTAATGCCAAGGTTCCGGGGCAGATGGTCCACCGACTGATGAAGGCCCATGAGGAAGGCGGCTCTTTGGCGGTGTACAGAATCGGTGTGGACTACGCCCGCGAACAGATCAGGGAGTTACTTACCAAAGGAGCTCCCGGCGTCCATCTCTATACGCTCAACAAAGCCGATATGTGTCTTGAGATTATGGACGGCCTGTTGGAGCCCTAATCATTGACCGATTTTTGGTCTGCATTCGACATCGTCTGCTCCAATCTGCGCAGCATGATCATGACCCGGTGACCGAGCAGGACCGCCGCGGTGGTCAGAGCGCAGATCAAACCGATCCAGAATCCATGGGGTCCAGGTTCCAGGCCCCCAAGCCCTCCCAGTCCCAGTCCGTACCCAAGGGGCAAGCCAAGGCCCCAATAGGCAAGCAACATCAGCAGTAAAGGTACTCGGGTATCCTTGCAGCCTCGCAGGATGCCGGCACAATTGGTCTGCATAGCATCCGGCAATTGAAAGATGGCCGCCAGACAGAGCAGGGCAGCAGCCAGTTGCCGGACAATCGGGTCCGGAGTGTACAGAGCTGCAATCTGAGAGGAAAAACTGAGGATCAAGACGCATGTCATGGCGGCACCGGTCAACGCCAGACCCAGGCCGGTGGCCATGGTCCGGCGCAGCTGGGCGATCTGCTCCGCGCCGATGGCATAGCCGACCCGCACGGTCAAGGCTGTGGATAGACTGTACGGGAGCATGTAAAGCAATGAGGTGAAATTGAGCGCAATCTGGTGTGCTGCCACCACCTGAGCTCCCAGTTTGGCAATGAACAGAGCAATAAGCGCAAAGATGGAGCATTCGATGAACAGGGCCAAGCCAATGGGCAGACCAAGGCGGAAAAACGAGGCAGTGGAGGCACCTTTGGGTCCGGATGGAGGGGCAAAGAGGCGCTGGGTGCCGCGGATGCGGCTTTTTCTGAGCAGCAGGGCCATGAACAGCAGCATGGCCAACAGGGATAATGAGGTGGCCCAGCCGCATCCGGCACCGCCCAGGGCCGGCAGGCCCAGTTTGCCGTAAATCAGCAGGTAGTTGGCGATGATGTTCACCAGCAGTCCGAAGAAGCCGGTGTACATGGAAAGTCTGGGCTTGGCGAATCCATCACCACCGTTGCGCAGGGCAAGAAAGACGCCGACCAGGGGCAGGCCCCAGGAAACGGCGAACAGATATTCTTTGGTGATGGGGATAATTTCCGCACTGATCCCCATCCAGATCATGACCGGTGTCATCGACCAGAGAAGCGGCATGAGGGCCAAACCGATGAGCAGACCGATGACCATACCCTGGCGGATGGCATGCCGTGCCGCTTCCGGTTGTCCGCTGCCATGGGCTTGAGCCACCAGCGGGGTCACCGCGGCGAGCAGACCGATCATAAAGAGAAAAACCGGAAAAAAAATCGAGGACCCCACCGCCACCGCTGCCAGATCGACGGCGCTGTACCGACCAGCCATGACCGTGTCGACAAAGCCCATGGCCGTCTGTGAGAGTTGACCCAGGACCAGTGGTCCGGTGAGTTTGAGGAGAGTTGCAGCCTCTTGACGATACAGAGAGCTTGAACGCATAACCATCAGCGCGGTTGGGAATCAGCCGCGATCAGCCCTCTGCTGATGTCGACTTTGTCTTCTCGTCAAGTTGGCGGGCAGGGCCT
>SKJK01000131.1 GCA_007121995.1 Desulfobulbaceae bacterium | reverse complement strand
ACCTCCACCACCGCAACATTGGCCCTGGGGGACGCCCTGGCTGTAGTGCTGCAGAATAAAAAACAGTTTCGGGTCGAAGACTTTCGCCGCAATCATCCCGGAGGTAGTCTTGGGGAACGATTGAAGGTAGCGGTAGAAGAGGTGATGCTCACCGGGAACAATGTACCTGTGGTGCAAAGGCAGGCGACCATGGAGTCCGCCATCGCTGAATTGAATCGGAAGAACCTGGGGGCTGTCTTCATTGTATCCAAATCCGGTGTCCTCGAAGGTATCGTCACCGATGGTGATATCAGAAGGTTCCTTTCAGCCGGAGGCGCTATTGAGGACGGTGCGCTGGATCAGGTGATGACCGGTCATCCCGTAGCTATTACCGGATCACTTATGGCCGCCGATGCCTTGAGTCTCATGCAGGAACATGAAATTACCGTTTTGGCGGTGATTGACACCCAGGGTTCTTTGATTGGCATCCTCCATCTGCACAATCTGCTGGGAAAAGGTGAGTTCAGATTTCTGATATGACAGGCCAGCCTGCCCGGCTCGGCAAGTCAATCCATGCCCTTTTACCTGCCATGGTAAATGGACCAGGTACCGGTCTCTTCATTAAACATGTAATCTAATTCCAGTTTGGAAGAACTGCCTCTGCTACGCTCCACGCAGGTCAGGGTGAATACAGTGATCCCGTCAACCTGTTTCATGAATCTGGCTGATGGCTGGGACAGCCGGGACCCTTCAAATGTGGGATAATGGGTTCGAAAAATTGATTCGTAGTTTTCCTCAAGCCAGGCGATTTTTTCGTCGTGGTCTAGCTGTTTCGCATTCGCTGCTGTTTTGTCCCCTATTCTGCGCAATATACGCCGGACATCGTCGTCACCGGAAAATTGACTGGCGCGTATCAGTCGCTCGGCGTTTTTCCCATGATTGATCGCTGCGGCCAGATTGTCATTTCTTTCGGCAAGGAGAATTTTGTCCTGGAGTTGAGCAACCTGGACCAGCATCAAGGTTTTCTCAATCTTGATTATTGATTCACCTACGGCATCTTGCAGGTTCCCTGACTCGCGTGCCAACAGGTTCAGAGCCTGCTGGTAATCGTTGATGGCCCGTTCCCAGTCCTTGTCCTGATATGCAAGCCGCGCTGTCGAGAGGACACTGTAGAGTTGGGCGTTAATCAGGAGTCGATGCAGGTCCTGGCGCTCCTTTGCATCGACCACATCGGGATTGCTGGTAATGGTCTGCTGAGCATGTTCGAGGAATTGAATGGTATCCTGCCATTGTGACTGGGTAAAAGCTTTTCTGGATTGATCGAGCTCGTGGCGAAAGGTAGCAGCGGTTAAACGGTCAGTTATTTCGCTGGCTGTGCCAAGATCGATAATCTGTTCGGAAATCTGGAGCGCTCTGCGATAGGAAGCTGCTGCCTCGTCCCAATTTTGAACCTGTTCGGCTTTTTCGGCAGAAATGAGCGCCAGGCGCAATTCAAGTGCCTTGATTTGCTCTGGAATGCTGAGCTGCTGCAGATCAATATCATGGCGGACGGCATGATCCTGGGCCTGACGATACAAAGTCAGAGCTTCTTCAATTTTTTCCTGAGCGACGAGCATCTGTGCCTGGTCAGTCAGCACCGTCAATTCCCTCATTGCAGTAGCGGTTTCAACAGGAATATATTCTCCTTGAAAAAAGACTCGTCCTTGCAAACCTTCCTGAAGAGCCGGTGTATTCAACAAAGCTGAGAGTTCGTCTTCCAGAGCGGATTTGCGATATCGCAAAATGGTCAGCTCAGAAAGTGCTGACTGTGCGGTAGCGAGTGTTTGTCGGGCAGCGTCAAACTGCTGTTTGTCGATCAGCAGTTGGCTTCTCAGGATATTTGCCTGGAAGTGGCTGAGGATATTTTGATCTTTGAAATAAAGAGAGATGGCACCGATGCACACTCCGAGGGCGAGAAGGACAACCACCAGGGATTTGAAGGAGACACCCTGGGAAAGGAATTGAGATTTGTCCTTTTTTACGATGGGCTGTGATTTTTCGGCTGGCTGCGCGGGCTTGGTTGTGGTCGTAGCTTTTTTCGATTCCTTTTCATTGGGAGGAGTGCCAACGGATTGGGCGAGTTGCATGGATTGGCGAATTCGCTCACGTAGTGCAATCGCTCCGGGGGCGTCGGCGGCAATGGTCAACAGGTTGTCAGTAACTTCAAGTGCCTCGTTGAGTTTCCCCATGTCTTCAAGCTGCTCAGCGAGTTTGAAGAGCTGATCGGTTTTACGCAATGTTTTACCGATGTTTTGCTGTATCTCTTCTCGATCCTCAAAATGAGGTGTCTGCGGCATGTCGGCCAACAGACTATTGGCGGTAAAGATACGCTTTTCGGCGAGCAGGTCACGGATCTGTTGGATGTCTGCAGGGTCGGCGGCACGCTCAGGCTCGAGAAACGTGTCGTTTTCCAAACCCAACGAAGCAAAGGTGTCGTCAACAAGACTGTCGAGCCCGATATCAGACTCTTCAATATCAGCGATACCGAGGGAATCCAGAGGTAAGTTCTGCCGATTGGCTTGGTACCATTCTGCAGCTTCCTGGTTAAAGGGATCGTCAAGATTATAAACATTGCCGCAGATCATCTCGCCTATATACAGGACTAGATCTGGCAATGAGGGGTTTTTCTGCCATTGATCGGCGATGCGAATGGCGGCCGGATCGAAATCCGGATGAAAATTCGGGGTGAGCGGTTTGGCTATGGGCGCAAAGTGAGGGTAGCCAAAAGGGAGACTGATGCGGACGCTGTGGGTCGCATCGATGGTAACAGCGTTATCCGTGTCCTTGACATATCCTTTGAGCCTGTATTCTATTTCGTAATGGTCAGGTGGCTGACCAACTGTTTTGATTATGCTGATATTTGGATATAATTCTAGGAGCTCTTTGAGCTGTCCGTAATCATCAGCAAGCTGCTGGGAACCCAGGGCCATGAGAGTATCCTGTGATGAGCTGTTGTTCGGTGAGTCAGGTCCGGTTAACTGATGCTGAACATTTTAAACTGCAGGAAGAAACGTAATCAGTCACAAGGGGTCCCGGTTTTGTCTGCATCGTTTGTTTATTGCACGCGGTCTGATATACCCCAGGTTTGTCCAGCTGTGGCTGCCCATGCTGGCTTCGCTGTGCGGGCGGTTTCGACTGTACAAGGATAGGGGGCCTATTATCGCTTGCGAATAAACTGCTGACCCGGGGGTAAACGACCAACCTGTTCTTCTTTCATAGTATAGTATTTATCAGGTTGAAACAAGCCGGCTTTGGTGACCGCCGGGAAAAAGTGACCAGTAGCCTGGTACGGTGTTCATGGATTGAATGGACCATGGTGCATAGGTGCGGTAGAATGAAAAGAAATGCTTGCACGTGGTACTCCAAAGCCGAGGTTGCCAGGGTAAACACCCCTGGAAGAGTTGCACCAGACTGGCAGTCAGTGGTACATAGCGCATAAAGAGAGATTATCCAACATGTGTCGGGAAGTAAATGAACACCTTCAAAGCCTCATTTGAGATCATATATGTTCGCAATTGTCCTATATACGGGCTGGCGGAGTGTTTTATCCTCACTGACAAGGCTGTAGAAATGCCCTTGGGACGTTCGTCATGT
>SKJK01000164.1 GCA_007121995.1 Desulfobulbaceae bacterium | reverse complement strand
TTCATTACACAGCACGCCTCGCAGCAGTAAACGCCGATTCAACACCTGCAGAATGGCAAAGGCCATCCTGCCAAGTTCCGTGGTACTGCGGCAGCGATGATGACGCTGATCAAGATCGGTCTGGGCAAGACAAGGCAGGCCGTATTTGTGATGGATATCGATGAGATGGGCGGTCTCGACCCCGTAGCCAACTGGAAAACACAGCTGCTCGAGAATCCCCCGGCGCGCTGCATATTCTCCGGACAGGGGTTGGATGAAGGCCGTCAGCTCCGGAAAATACAGGGAGAAAAAGGGGCGAACCAGGAGTTCCGTCACCCGGCCGCCCCCTGCAAAAGGGTTGTCTCTGTGCGGTGGCCCCGCGGTACGGTCGTAAAAAGATTTGACATAGCCAATCTCGGGACGGTACAGAAGTGGACCGACCAGGCCGGTGACATAGCCGGGATGCACAGTGGTGACATCACCGTCGAGAAAAACAAGGATATCGCCGCGGAGCTGGTACACAGCTTTCCACAGGTTTTCGCCTTTACCACTGTACCGGCCCAGGCCGGGAAGAATATCAGCGGCTCGATGAACAGCAGCTCCTGCCTCGGCAGCCAGCTCCAGGGTCCGATCTTCGGATCCGGAATCAATCACCGCGATTTCGTCAAGCAGGGGACAGTGATCCCGAAGTGTTGTCCGCAACCTCGTCACCAGTGGAGCTATGGTTCCGGCCTCGTTGAGGGTCGGAATACAAAGAGAAATGGAAAGCCCCTGCCGCTCCTTACGCCGCATAAGGTCGTCGAGATCGGCAAACCGGGTATAATGGTAGGTGTTTTTTTTCAGCCACTGCGCGGCCTTGTCCATACGCTCTACCTCCCTACCGCTTCCATCCCGTGACAGCGAGACAGACAGATCGCTTCGCCACCGGTCAGGGCATGAATTCATTGGCCAAACCGGCAAAAGAAACTGGAAAAACCAGTTATTTCGATTATATATAATTGCACACTGCAAAGTCAAGCTTTGCCTGGTGTTGCCGGAGAAAAAGAGTACCACCTGGAGGACCTCTGTTTATGCGCTCACTGTTCGCTTCCCTGTCCCTGATCGTGCTCCTTGGCGCCCTGATACTATTCCACCGGGCGCAGTTGATCAACTGGCTCGCCCCGCACCTGTTATCCCGTGCCGGTCTTCACGATGTCATCTTCGAGTTGAACGATCTGGCAATGGATCGAGTCCACATCGACCGCTTTGCCGCCACCATCATTCTTCCTTCCGGATCTATTAGCATCAGGATAGGTGAGCTGGTATGCCACTACCATGTCCGCGGATTATTCCAGGGCAAGGTTGAGACCATCACTGTCAAGGCCGTTGATATAGTCCTTCCCACCATAGCTGCCGACGAACCATCAACAGTGTCAGACCTGTTCTTTACCGATCCAGCCGAGCTGCTGCAACAGATCGAAGAGCTCCCCCTGCCGGTGAAACATGTTCATGTCAAGAACCTGCACCTGCATCAAAACGGCACAACAATCGCATCGATCCAGGTAACGGCAACAGCCACTGACACAGGCAAACAACTCTCCTTTTCTCCACCGACAAACTCCGACTGGACCCAGATCGATCAAGCAAGCCTTATTATTGCAGCCGGTACAAATCAGCTCAGTGCCACCCTGCTTCTTGACCTGGCAGCCGTACCCTCACTCCTGCCCCGATTGAATATCGATTCCCTTCCCGAAGGCATGTTCGAGGCTGACCTGCTCCTGCGTGCTCCCCCAGGCATCGAACCACAGTTGCATTTGGATGTGACCGGAACCAACGTCCAGCATCCTCTGCTGACAGCAACAGAGATGCAGTTGCAATTAAACCTGGTCCACCAACAAGCTGAAGGTTCACTGTTGCTGTCCCCCGCTTCCTCGCTCTCCATCAGGGGGGCCAGGAGCCAGGAGCTCTTCCTGGCTGCTCTGACAGCCAATCTGGCGGGGTACATCAATATCCCTCTTTTTACAGATCCGCAGGATTTCCAACTTCAACTGCACCCGGCTCAGCTGGAAGTGGAGATAACCGGGACAAACCTCAAGCATCCTCTGCTGACAGCAAAAGAGGTGCAGCTGCAACTGGACCTGGCCCGACAACACGCCGGGGAACCACTGCTGCTGTCCCCGACCTCTACGTTCTCCATCAAGGAAGCAAAGAGCCAGGAACTCACCCTGGCTGCCCTGACAGCCAATCTGGCGGGACAGTTCCATGGCCACCTCTCCGCAGCTCCACAGGATCTTCACCTGCAACTGCACCCGGCTCAACCCTGGAAGATTGACGGTTTGCAGATAGGCGCCCTTCGCTTTGCGCCGCTGCAGATTGACGACATCCTTGCCAATTTCCGGCTGGACCGGAAGCAACTGCAACTCACTGCCTCCTGCGCCGCACCAAAGGGTACAGGTTCCATCGCCCTGACCATGACCCAGCAACGCGACACAGATCTGCAGGGTACCGCATCATTCCAGACCAACGGCTTCCTGGTCATGACCGCAGACAACAACCTGCTCCACATGCTGCATGATTCCGGTTTACCTTTAACCCTGGAGCAGGGAAAAATCCAGGTGACCACCCTGTGGGAATGGAGCCGCACCACCCCCATCCATGCCTGGCTGGATCTTGATCTTATCGTGGACCAGGGCCATATCGTTGAGGTGCCCTTCACCGGCCTGACGATGGAGCATAAGCTGCAATTACTGCCGCATGTGGTATCCATCCAGCCGGGGCTGATCCGGGTGAATCAAGCGCAGGGTCCGGTTATTCCCCTGGCCAACCTGCAAATCATGGCCGGCCTTGGCTCTCCAGACGGGAAATCTCCTTCCCGCCTGCACATCGACAAAGCAGAGGTGGAACTTTTAGGTGGCAAGATCGAGGTGGAAAAATGTCTCTATGACTTTGATCACCCGGAAAATTTCTGTCTGTTGATCATCAAAGAAATAGACATGGAGCAGCTCGTGGCCATGCAGAAGGTCGAAGGGTTGACGGTGGATGGGAGGATAGGAGGGCGGCTGCCCCTGGCCTTCACTGCCCAGGGAATTCAGGTTGACCAGGGTCGGCTTGAACATGTCGGCCAGGGGGGTATACTCCGGTATCATCCACCCGGCGGCCCACCGCCAGGTTCATCACTGACCGACTATGCCCTCAAGGCCCTGGAAGAATTCCACTATCAGCATCTGGGCGCCCAGGTTGAATATATCCCGGACGGAACCCTGATCATCGCCCTGCAGCTGCAGGGCAGAAGTCCGCACATGAAACCGGACCGCCCCCTGCATTTCAATGTCACCATTGAACAGAATCTGCTTTCCCTGCTGCAAAGTCTTCAGTATACTCAAAGCCTGCCCGGTGCATTACACCGGGAAATCCGGCGGTGACCCTGCCGTTGGGCCGGCAATGACGATAGAGGGAGGAATCAATGGCCAAATTACTGGCAACGCTTGCGGTTGCGGGACTGTTCCTGGCCGCCTGCACCCCGACGGTGCAGGTTGCCCCGCCCGACAAGCCCATCACCATCAATCTCAACGTCAAGATAGAACACGAAATCCGGGTCAAGGTGGAAAAAGAACTGGAGAGTGTTATCAGCGAAGAGAGCGGACTGTTCTGAACAGAGGCCC
>SKJK01000303.1 GCA_007121995.1 Desulfobulbaceae bacterium | reverse complement strand
TATTCCCGTTGGAGGCCGCTTTCCCCCTTCTTCCGAATCAGCCAGTGCCGTCCGCAATTCCCGGGCAATGCCGACATAATCGATAAGATAGCCACACTCCTTTCCCTGGCTTCTCCGGTTGACCCTGGCAATGGCCTGAAGCAGTTCATGCTCAACAATCCGGCGGTCAAGATACAGGGCCTGCTCCAACGGGGCATCAAAACCGGTGAGCAGCATCTTCATCACGCACAATATCGCCAAATTGCTGCATTTCTCAGGATCGGCATGGACGAATGGTTTTTTAAAATCGGCTATACGGGCTTCAACCTTGCCCGGATCAGTCCATTGATTCCAGTCCGCGCTCTGGTTGTGCCGCTTGGAGATCACCGCCGCAAACTCAAGGGCCTTCACCCGTTCCAGACTCTTATGGGCTGCCACCAGGGTCCGGTTATCCTCGGACTGCGCCAACAACTCTTCATCGGTCAGCGCCAAAAGGTCAGGATCAATCGTCTCTGCCTCCCGCACCAGTTCGTCCCGAGCCACAACCAAGGAATTCTGATACAGAATCACGGCCTCCTGGCTGACCGCCACCACCTGGGCCTTGCACTCCCCGGGCAGAATATTACGCACAAAATGGCGCAACATATCCCTGGCCTTGACCGCGATAAGTTTCGGCGCTTCCATCACCCTCTGCTGGGTGGCAAACCGCTGCATGATGAGCTGCTGCTCGGGTTCGGAGAACTCCTTAAATCGTTTCGGCACCTGGGCATCAAGCTGGGCGGTGCTCTCTATCTGGCCAAGCGGCACCCGGCCTTCATAGAGGATTTTGACCGTCGCCTCATCAGCCTCGGCCTGTTTCATGGAATATTTATCGATGAAATCGTCGAAAATGGCCAGGGTATTGCCACGATCCCGCTTCATGATCGGGGTGCCGGTGAAGCCAATCTTGGCGGCGTTGGGCAAGGCTTGCATCAGGTTGGCATGGAGCAGGGAGCCGTGCGTCCGATGACACTCGTCGATCAACAGCAGGATTTTTTCCGAGGCATTGAGTTCCGGGTATTGGGCCTCGTCACGAATTCTCTGCCGCAGGGTCTTGGTGCGTCCGGCCTTGGCATCAGCCTCTTTCCCAACCGAGGAAGTGCCGCTGTCTGCCGCTTCCAAAATGCCGACCTCGCCTTCCTGAAATTCAGCATCACCGTCGGTGGTCATAATCCTGGGTGGCGGCACCGGGACTTCATACTCCAGCACCACCGACTCCCCATCGCGATCCTGATTTTTCTGGATCATACAGAACACCAGATCAGGCCCTTTCTCTGTCAGTATCCGCCGCACCCGGTCACTTTCCGATTCTCTCGGTTGGAAATCGTCCCGGTCCGGCCGCGCTCTCTGGCCGCTTAAACGAGCGGTTTCCAGCAACTGCTGTTCCAGGGCGGTGCGGTCGGTGACCACCACCACTTTGAAACCGCACAGTTCCGGGATCATGCGGAGCTTGCGCACCAGATAGACCATGGTAATGCTTTTCCCCGACCCCTGGGTATGCCAGATGATACCGCCGCGCTCATCCCGTTTCTTCTCTGAAAGCAGCCGGGGCTTGCCATGTGTCAGACGGCGTATCGCCTTCTGCACCGCCCGGAATTGCTGGTAGCGCGGGCAAAGTTTGATCAGGGATCCACTATCGGTGGCAAAGAGGATGAAATTACGAAGGATGTCAAGCAGATGCGCCGGACGCAGCATCCCGGCCACCAGCTTCTCCTGGCTGCGCAGCTTCCCGCCTCCCCTGCCGATCTCAGCCAGCACCTCATGCTCAGTGAACGGGGCGGTATCCTTCCATTCGACATAGTGCTTGTACCCGGCACCAAAGGTTGCGACCCGAGCGGCATAACAGCAGGTGGAAACCATCAACTGATTCCAGTGGAAGAGGTGCTCGACGCCCTCCTCAAGCTCCACATCCCGGCGTTGATTCGAGTAGCGCAGCAACTGGTTGATGCCCGACTCAATGGGTTTCCAGAACCCGCCGTCATCAGTCTCTGCCAGACCGGGACTTTTGCACTCAATGACCACCAGAGGGATGCCATTGACCAAGAGGATCACATCGGGAACGACAAACCCCACCCGGCCGATAGAATCAATCCGAAACTGATTGATGGCCAGGAAACTGTTGTTGTTCAGCCGACCCGGTTCAAAATCGATGAATTTTACTGTCACATTGCGGGTGTGGGGCGTATCGCCGCCACTGGCCCGCACCACCGACACCCCCTTGAGAAGCTTTTCGGTCAGCTCCTGGTTGCGGGCCAGCCCGTCGATCTTGTCCGTGCGTGTCAGTTCACGGATGGCTCGGTCAATGGTGATCTCATCAAGGTTTTGAGCGGCGTTGATGGTACGGATGGCCTGACGAAGAGGGTCGTGCAGCAGGACATCACGAAAGTTCTCGCGCTTGGTCTTCTGCGGATAATCAATATCCCCCTGCAAATACTCCCACCCCATGGCGGCCAGTTGCTGCAGCAAGGGCCGTTCCACCGTCGTCCACTCATTGGGATTCTCGCGTTCGGGGTCGGTATCCAGTTCTGGAATCATGATTGTTCTGTCTTGTCTTTATCCCCGACCTTGACGCGATACGCCTGGGCCGGATGGGTTGGTTGCTCAGGGAATCGCGGTTCCATTTTGCCCTGGGCCACCAGCCGGGCAATGTAGTGATTTTTTATCGTCACTGCACTGCGCTGCAATATTTCAGCAAGCTCTTGCGCCGTGATATAGCGATCCACGCCGAGAGAGAGAATAGCCGCTTCCATTTCGCCGGCCCGGATTCGTCTTTGCCCACGTATCTTCCTGATCAGGTCGGAAAAGGCTGGTACGACCTCCCCCTCTTGCTCGGGCTCCATCTCATTATGATGGAAGCTCTCGTCGTTATGATGGAAGCTCGATCCGGTATGATGGAAGCTCTCCTCCTTATGTTGGGAGCTCCCCTCCTTATGGTGGGAGCTCACCGGAATCTCGGGCGGCAGGCAATACGAACTCCAGCGGCGCTTGTCGTTGCCCACAAGAAAACGCTCAGCTACCAGCCTTTTTAAAAGAAAGGTGATGTCGCGCGGATGCGTTTCCGTTAGCTCCTGCAGCCGTTCGTTGGTAACCCGGCCTTCAAGAATGGCGGTGGCCACAGCCAGGCGGCCGGTTTCGTCCAGCCGGGTCAACCGTCCGGCAAAGCGGCGTTCCATCTCTTCGGTCACTTCCGGCGGGAAGAGGCTGGTGGTCGGCAGACGTAAACACACCTCTTCCTCCTCGGTGTTTTCTTCCAGGGCAGGAGCCCGCCAGTGCTGTTCCCGCCATGCCTGGAGGATTTTCGGGAAGCCGGAACCAGCCTTTTCACCGGCGCCGACCATCTGGAACATCTGCTGGAGCGATGGATTGCGGCAATCGCTTTTGCCACCGAGGCGCACCTGTTCGGCAGGCAACCGCAGCAGGCCGGGGTTGTGAAACTCAAACCCTTGGGCGAGACGGAAAACCCGGATGCCGCCCCGGCCCTGATAATCGGCATGTTATGCCAAGGAAATTGTTATGTAAAGCAGGCTCGCACAAACAGTATAAAAGCTTCTTGATGGCGCTCGCCCGCTTTGCATAACGTATACAACTCAAAATGTCGACTAAATGTTATTT
>SKJK01000316.1 GCA_007121995.1 Desulfobulbaceae bacterium | reverse complement strand
CTTACGATCTCTGCTGGAACTTGACCGATAACACCCTGCTCTTTTTTTCCACCAGTAAAAAGGCAATGGCTCTTCTTGAGGATCTGTTCAAGGAGACCTTCAATCTTTCTCTGATTCTGCAAATCCCCTGGCTTATTGGGTTACAGATGGCAGAAGGTGAGTCCTTGGATAAGTACGAGGAAATGCGACCGGCCATTTTGCTGTGATCTACTGAGCGCAATTAATTCAAGTGGAACACGATGGAGGAATGATGATCAACTTTGTGCTTGCGGCAGTCGGTATCATCTTCGTTGCAGCGATCACCCTGGCGCTGAGACTGCGGGCATCACGAAAAAAAAGGGAAGAGGCTGCCCCTGGCGAACAGATAGAAGCTGAGACTCTCCGGTCCCGGGAAACAATGCAGGAGCCAGAGGTGCCCATTGTGTCTCCAGTGGAGAGGGGAGGTGAGGCTGATACCACTGATGTTGAGGTGGATGAGTCGCCTGTTCTGGCACGAGAGGAAGATGAGCCGATGGCCACCGCATCGGTGGAACCGGTTTCCAGCTCTGCCGACGAAGCAGCAGAGGGTATTGAGACGGCGTCAGCAGCGGCAGTGGCCGCAAAACAGGCTGATGTCGAGATGGTGGAAGAAATTTGGAATCCTGATGTTGGCCCGGAACGTGCGACAGCAGAAGAACTTGCAGCTCTGGATGCACAAGAAGAGCCGGTTGCCTTCATGTCTGCGGGGGAAGAGCCTGAGCCCCCGGTAGCAGTTGCTGAAGCCGAGACTGACCTGAGAGAGCAAGAGACGGCAGGACAGGTGCGGTTTTCGCTGGAAATGTATGCCAATCGTCTCAATTATCTGGAAGAGAAACAGCGGGGGGCGCTGGCTCAGCTCGTTGGCCAGCAGCATGAAACACACCGGGAGCGGATGCAGCGGGAACTGGTTATCATGAATGATAAGCTGGCCCTCCTGGAAGACAGTTATGCCGAAGAGGTGGCCTGCTACGAGGAAATTCTCCATACCCTTGCTCAGTTGCCTGCAACCGACTTTTCCGACCAGCAAGAGGCCATGGCAAACCTGCGGGAAGGAAATCCGGAAAGGGCGGAGGCTTTGCTGGTCCGGCTGAGCCACCAGGAACATCCGCTCGCTGAACGGGCCGGTTACCACAGTGGCCAGTTGGCTGAGTGCCGGGTCGAACTGCAGACAGCACTTGACCGTTATCGGCATGCCTTGGAACGTGATCCGGAGAATATCTTGTATATTCGGGCTGCTGCCAGGACGGCGCGCAGTCTGTATCGCTATAAAGAAGCGTTGCCTTGGTTCGAGACCTATGTCCGCCTTTGTCATGAGAAGAGTGCAGCAGACCCGCTTGCCCTGGCTCTGGCGCAGCGTGAGCTGGCCTACACCCTTATGGTTAGTGGGCAGTACCAGAAGGCTGGGGCTCTGTATAAAGAGTCCATGTCGGTAATGGCTAATAAACTCGGCCAGGAACATCCGGAAATGGCTGCCTGCTGGTATCAGATCGGTGAATTTCAGGAGACCATGGGCAAATATGACAAGGCAGTCTCCCTCTATCGCAAGTCGCTGGCAATCCTGGAGCACACCAAGGGGAAGGAGCATCCGGCTCTGGCTGTTCTCCTTGACAAACTGGCGGCACTGTGCATGGAATTGGAGATGGAAAAAGAGGCGGTACCTCTCTATGAGCGGCTGGTACACATTCGGGAACAGGCTTTGCGGCCCACCCATCCGCAATTGGCTCTCAGTCTCAACAATCTGGCCGAGTCTTATCGTCTTCAAGGGCAATACGTCGAAGCCGAAGCCTGCTACCAGAAATCATTGCGTATCAATGAGGCCCTGCACGGTCCTGAACATCCCAGTGTAGCGGCAATTCTGCAGGAATTGGCCAAGTTATGTTCCAGCCAACGTAAAACCGAGGAAGCTCGACAGTATCAGGAACGGGCCTCGGCTATCTTCCAGAAGAGTGTCGAAGCCTCGGAAAGGAAAAGCGGGCAGGACGCCCTGACTCTTGAACTGTAAACGTTCACCCGGTGCAGGCACAAGGCTGCCTGCACAGGAAACTGGAACGGTTCCCTTGAACTCTAACCCGTGCGGCCTCAGGGCTGACAATTGATGGAAGGTTCCATGGATCTTGTCGATCTCATACAGGAAAAGAGATTTCTCGGCCAGGAGTTCCTTGCCTGGCTCTGGTATAAATCCGAAGAACGCGGTGGCAGCGTTGATGTACCCGGCCGGGGTGATATCCTGGTGGTTTTCGAGAAACACATGCTGCTGGAATACGGTGAGGGCGAAACCAACGAAAAGGTCATCTGCCGTGGACTGCAGACCGAGTTGAAGGAAGCCAAGGCTGGACTGGGTCTGGCGAAAAAACCGGAACAGGCCCGTATCCGTATCGCCCAGGGTGAGCATGAATTCAGCCTGACTCTCACGGCGGCAACTTTTGAGTTTCGCAATGTCCGCCTGCCCAAGACCGTTGATGCCGCCGATGAGGGCAAAGATGCCGAGAGTCTCGAAGGCAGGATTCTGGAACGGATCGGCCTGGTAGAACAATTGACCCACCTGGTAGGTGATCTGTTTCGAATGTTTATTCACATCAGGGCGTCTCGGCTCTGGGATGAGGAATTGATCAAAGTGCGGGCCTGGATTCATTCCGGTGTCCAGCATTCATAACCACTACCTTCTGTGCCACCATGGAATTTGAAACTGTAATCGGGCTGGAAATTCATGCCCAGATGAAAACCAGAAGCAAAATTTTCTGCGGTTGTTCCACCGAGTTCGGGGCACCGCCGAATACTCAAACCTGCCCGGTCTGTCTGGGAATGCCTGGTTCTCTGCCGGTCCTCAATCGCAAGGTGGTGGAGTCGGCCATCAAGCTGGGACTGGCGACGGAGGCAACCCTTAACCGGGAGAACCGGTTTGCCCGCAAAAATTATTTTTATCCCGACCTGCCCAAGGGCTATCAGATCTCTCAATTCGACCTGCCCATCTGTGAGTACGGCCGCGTTGATATAGAGGTGGAGGGTCATCACAAAACCATCGGCATCACCCGTATTCACATGGAGGAGGATGCCGGTAAACTGGTGCATGATGAACGTGAACCCGTTAGTTATGTCGATCTCAACCGCACCGGTACTCCCTTGCTGGAAATCGTCAGCGAACCGGACCTGCGCTCACCTGAGGAAGCAGTCGCGTATCTGAAAAAGCTGCATGGCATTGTTCGCTACCTCGATATCTGTGACGGGAATATGCAGGAAGGGAGTTTTCGCTGCGATGCCAATATTTCCCTGCGGCCGATCGGGCAAAAAAAGCTTGGTACCCGCACTGAGTTGAAAAACATGAACTCCTTTCGTAATGTTCAACTGGCCTTGGAGTATGAGGAGCGGCGACAGCGCGATCTCCTCTTGGAAGGAGGCCAGGTAGTGCAGCAGACGCTTCTCTGGAACCCGGATACCGGGCAAACCGAGACCATGCGTGGCAAGGAGGAAGCCCACGATTACCGCTATTTTCCGGACCCTGATCTCATAGCGGTGGTTCTGGACGAGGTCTTGATTGCCACAATTCGGGAACAGTTGCCGGAATTGCCCGACAAGAGACGGTTGCGATTTATCCGTGATTACGAATTGAGTGAT
>SKJK01000315.1 GCA_007121995.1 Desulfobulbaceae bacterium | reverse complement strand
GATGTTGATGCCAATTTTGTCATGAGCGGTGATGGTCGCTGGATTGAGGTGCAGAGCACCGCAGAGGGAAAGCCGTTTCAACCGGAGTTGTTTACCGTCATGGCGGAAATGGCGGGCAAGGGCGTCAGGGAACTTCTGGGTCTGTGGGAGATGGAGAGGACCAGGTGCTGACCAGCTGTGGGTCAAGGCCTGGAAAGAGTATTGAGCTGCTCAGCTCTCCCCTTCAATTCACGAACTGTTTTTAACGGTTTGTTCAAGCTGCTGAAGCACTTGCACCCCATCTGGGGTTATCGGTTCGGTTTGCTGTAGGGTGGCAATGTCTTTCAGGGACATGAAGCATCCATCATCGATCTCCTCCCTCTGGAGGGTAAAAGGGCCGTTGTGGGTGCAGGTAAAGATACGGCCCCAGACTTTGTTGTCCGCGTCTTCATAATATTGATCAAAAAGGCAGCGAAGACGTCTACCTTTGATCCCCAGCTCCTCGGCCAGTTCACGTCGGGCCGCTTCCTCATAGCTCTCTCCGGCAAGGACAACGCCGCCGGCGGCCAGGTCCCAGTAACCGGGATAGATATCCTTGGTGGCTGTCCGTTTCTGCACGAACAACTCCTCCTTGACGTTAAAGACCAGGATATATGAAGCTCGATGAATGAGCCGCTGTTGTCGCATGATCCGGCGGGCAACTGTACCGATGATGCGATTTTCCCGGTCAACGATGACAATGGATTCCGCACCGGGATCAATGTTCATGGCTGTTTTTCCCCAACTGGAGCACTTTCTCTTCCCGGTGCCTGATTTCCCAGCACCGATGGATGCGCCGGTTGCGTTGGAAATCATGGGGCAGGGTCTGGTCGCTGATTTCCACCACCTCATAGTGGTCGAGAAGGTTTTCGTTCAGTTTGAAGTGGCGAAAATTAGTAGAAAAGATGAGTACACCATTTTGGGACAGATGCTGCATGGCCAGGTGCAACAAGGTTCTGTGATCGTTCTGCACAGAGAAGGTCTGTTTGCGGTGGCGGGCATTGGCAAAGGTGGGTGGATCAAGAAAGATCACGCCGTACCGTTCGCGGTTGTGCTTGAGCCATTCCAGGCAATCAGCAGCAACGATCTGATGCAGGGGGCCGCCAAAACCGTTGAGCGCCAGATTGGCATGGGCCCGAGCGAGATAGGTTTCGGAGATATCAACCGTAGTGGTGCTGGTGGCTCCGCCCAGGGCCGCGTAAACCGTGGCCGATCCGGTATAGGCAAACAGATTGAGAAAGGTCCTGCCCCGGGATAGTACACCAAGCCTGGCCCTGGTGATCCGGTGGTCGAGAAAGAGTCCGGTGTCCAGATAATCAGTGAAGTTGAGCAGAAAACGAGCACCACCCTCCCGGACCTCGTGCAGGGTTCCGGTTCCCGGTTTTTTCTGGTACTGCTGGGTACCTTTCTGCTTCTGTCTGGTTTTGATGAATATTCGGCTGCGGGGCACGTCGAAAACCGTACGGAGCACCTGCAGTGCCAGACTGAATCGTTCCCGGGCTTTTTCTGGAGCAATGGTGGCCGGTGGGGCGTATTCCTGTACGTGTATCCATTCTTCATACAGGTCTACGGCCAGGTTGAATTCGGGAATATCGCCGTCGTAGATACGAAAACAGGTGATCTGTTCCCGTTGAGCCCAAGGCAGGAGGCTGGCACAATTTTTCAGCAGGCGGTTGGCCAGGTCCTGGCCCGGTTCGCTGTTCTGCAGAGGGCTTGGTGTCCATACGGTGGGCGGCCGTTCAATGAAACGGCTTTCCCGGCCGGTCAGTAACCGGCATGCAATCGGACCGTTGAACAGTCGGTGGCGCTGTTCCCAGGTTATACCCATTGCATCGGCCAAATCGGGGTTGGCGGTGAAAAACCCCAGGGACCAACCCTGGAACTGTTCATAGAAGATACGTCCCAGGTACCGGTACAGATACTTGACCGTCTCTTTTTCCGAGAGCCGATCTCCATACGGTGGATTGGTGAGCAGGCACCCCCTGGGGGCAGGGCTCCTGAGGTCGGCCAACTGACGGTGTTTGATGATCACCACATCGCGGAGTCCGGCGGCGATGACGTTTTTTCGAGCGGCGGCAACGGCCATGGGATCGGCATCATAGCCGATGAACCGTGGCCAGGATTCCGGAATTGATTGGCCTTCCCGTTCCAGGGCCTCCTGTACCAGCCGCTCCCAGAGTTGGGGATCGTGCTTGTTCCAGCCCATGAAACCAAAAGTTTTGCGAAGCAGACCCGGGGGGCTGTCACTGAGCATCAGGGCAGCTTCGATCAAAAGCGTGCCGCCGCCGCACATCGGATCAAGGAGAACCGGTTCGGTGTCGACCCGCTCCGGCCAACCGGAGAGGCGGACAAGAGCAGCTGCCAGGGTCTCCTTGAGGGGAGCCTCGCCACTGCCGCTGCGATATCCACGCCGGTGCAGGCTTTCCCCCGAGAGGTCGAGAGACAGGGAGGCGTCGGTGCCCCGAACATGGAGATTGATGCGAATATCAGGTTGGTGTGCGTTGACGTCGGGCCGCTTGCCGAATCGTTTGCGAAATTGATCGACAATGGCGTCCTTGATCCGCAAAGAGGCAAACTGGCTGTGGTTGAGAACCGCGTCAACCAGGGTGGTATGGACGGCGAAGGTCGAATTGGTGGTGAAATGCTCATCCCAGAGAACATCGCCGGCACGGGTGTACACGGAATCGGTATCCGGAGCATCGAATTGGATGAGTTCAAGGAGGATGCGCGAGGCAAAACGCGACCAGAGACATGCCCGATAGCCGGTTTCCAGGCTGCCTGACCATGAAACTGCGCCGGCATGGGCCTGCAGTATCTCTCCACCAAAAGCGGTGATCTCCTCAGTGACAAGAGGTTCCAGGCCAATGGCGCAAGTGGCGGTGAATCGCAGCGGGCTTCGTTTTTTCTTTCTCGGGAGAGGGCGTGACGGATGCATGGGTATGGTATCAGTTTGGACGGCAAATCGGCGGGAATAAACGGGCGGATGGTCTGAGTACAGCAGCACGGTTGTTTACGTGGGTCGGAAACCGTTGCTTGCTGAATATAAAAAAGACGGGGTAGTATTTGTCGGTTTTGGACAAGGTTGAGCCGGTAGGTTGACTACTAAGCATCCGGCCACGCGGTGCACCATAGCCATTCTCCCGAGGGAAGTAAACAAGAACAAGGTGAGCTGGAGTGGTTTCTGTTCGATTAAGTACAACCCTTCCTGCACCGGTCCTTGAAAACCAGTCATCTCGAGCTACCGACCATTTTTTTGACCTGAGAAGCACAGGGGCGGGATTGTTTCATTCTCAACTCCAAAAGGAAAGAATAGAGTCTTATCTCATTTAAATGATGAAGAAAGAAGGATACACTCTGATTCGTCGGTGAGAAACTCAGGGAGACCGTCCCGAAATCAATTCAAACAATCTGTGCCGAAATGGACCGTTCGGTTGAAAAAATCTTTTCCTTCCGGGATTGTTACGGTAAATTCAATCTCACGCTGGCTTGCCTTCGCATCAAGCACAGGGAAACGAAACACTGTTTTCCCTTAAAACCTGAGTCTTCCTGTGATTGGACAGATGGTTTGTTTCTCTTGTACCCATTTCACCATAGCCCCCAGAGTTGACGGCATGTTT
>SKJK01000115.1 GCA_007121995.1 Desulfobulbaceae bacterium | reverse complement strand
TTCTTCGCTTTCCCGCAATGCTTCCCTGAAGGATGATTTGTACTCGAATTCAATTTTTTCCAGTTCCTGAACCCGCCGTGCCAATTCTTCATAGGATGGTTTTGTCTTCATTGTCGTGCAGACCTCGTTTTTCTCTCGGTGAGGTGATAAGCAATCGCTTTTTTGGAGATCAAAAAAAATTCTCGAAGGGAGCCATCCGATCCAAATGCTTCAAAAATACATTTTTCCGGCATCTTCCGCAAATATTTTCCCTACCGAAAACCTCAGCCATGCAAGACAGCAGGGAAAATACAGTTATGGCCAGGAAGGTACAGGTGCAGGAAGAGAGGTTGGATAAACTGGAGCAAGTGGCAGGTGAGAAAAAGAAGCAAGCATCATGATGAACTTGTTTCGTGAGAAGCCGCCATGATCGAAGGCGCGTTACCTGCCGGAATAAAAGCCTACGGCTGACAGGTACCGGGCACGATAATCATCTGCCCCCCTGTGACAGGGAGAACGGACCAGGTGTCCTGTTATTGGGCGTCTTCGAGAAAAAGACGACGGAGTTTGTAGAAGTAATCAACGCCGGACCAGATGGTGAGCAGGAGGGCCAGGTACATGATGGCCATACCGAGATCGTGCAGGTGAGGGATGGGAAGAACCCCAAGGGGGAAGATCAGAATACCCAGACCGATGTACTGCAGGGTGGATTTCCATTTCCCCAGGCCGCTGGCGGCGACAACTATTCCTGATGACGATGCGGCTCCACGCAGTCCCGTGATGATTATTTCCCGCCAGAGGATGATCAGGGCAACCCAGGCGGGTAGTTTGCCGGTGGGGATCAGCATGATCAGGGCTGTGGCCACCAGCACCTTATCGGCCAGGGGGTCCATCAGTTTGCCAAGCACGGTGATGGCCTCATAGCGGCGGGCAAAATAACCGTCAACCCAGTCTGAGACAGCGGCTACGGTAAACACCAGGCAAGAGAACAAGGCAAGGGGGGTGGTTTGTTCCTGCAGTAAAAGGACCATCAGGCAGCCGGAAAGAATGAACCGGCTGCCGGTGATCATATTCGGCAGATTGAGGATTTTAGCACCACGTTTCAATGGATTGTTACCAACTGCTGGACATTGATACTGGACAGTGCGGGCATGTCATTGGTGTAGGAGCGGTAGAATTCGAGAACCTTGGCGACATAGTTGATGGTCTCTGGGATGCGGGGAATGGTACCATTGGGTTTGACCCGGCCCGGCCCGGCATTGTAGGCTGCCAGGCTCAATTCCACATTACCGTGATAATTGTCGAGCAGGTAGCGTAGATACTTGGTACCTCCGTTGATGTTCTGGAGCGGGTCAAAGGGGTTATTGACCAGAAGCTCTCTGGCTGTTCCCGGCATGAGTTGCATAAGCCCCTGTGCTCCCTTGGGTGAGACAGCATTGGGATCGAAGTTCGATTCGGCTTTGATCACTGCCTTGATCAGTAAAGGATCCACATTGTGATTCGTTGCCGCTGTCTGGATATACCGGTTAAGTGTATGTGGTGCCATCCGGGACCCGGCCCGTCTTGTTGTGGTTGACCGTGAGGCGGCACCTGAATATTTAGAGATGGTATTGATCAGTTGCGTTTCAGCATTCCCGGGACGCCGGACTGGTCGAGGGTTCAGGCTGACCCTGTGGCGCCCGTCTCCCGGGACGTTTGTAAAGTGGCGTATTCCTCTTTCATCAACATAAGCGTACATGGCCGCTTGTGCCGAGACCGGCAGTGCCATCACCACAAGGAGAAGAACTGTCAGGGGGAGAGGAAATTTCATGGTTCACCTTGATGTTATTTTTGACGTTTTTCCCAGTCAGCAAGAAATTTTTCCATACCGATATCGGTAAGCGGGTGTTTGACTAACTGAGCAATGACCTTATAAGGCAGGGTTGCGATATCTGCGCCGAGCAAAGCTGACTCAACAACATGCATTGGGCTACGTGCCGAAGCAACGATAACTTCGGCGGCAAACCCGTAGTTGCGCAGTATAGTCATTATATCGGCAATTAGATCAAGACCATTAATAGAAATATCGTCAAGCCGGCCAACAAACGGGCTGATGTAGGTGGCGCCGGCCTTGGCCGCGAGGAGAGCCTGGGTCGTTGAAAATATTAAAGTGACGTTGGTTTTGATGCCCTCCGCGGCCAATCGTTTCACAGCTTTGAGCCCTTCTTCGATCATCGGTACCTTGATGACGATGTTGTCACTTATTTTTACCAGCTCCAGGGCCTCGGCCACCATGCCGTCCGCATCGAGACTTACGACTTCAGCGCTCACCGGTCCATCAACCAGCGCGCAGATATCGGCGAGAATGGCGTTGAAGGGGCGTTGTTCCTTGGCTACCAGCGATGGATTTGTGGTGACGCCGTCAACCATGCCCAGGTCCAAACCTTTTTTGATTTCTTCAATATTGGCGGTATCAATAAAAAATTTCATTGCGCTCCTTTTTCATAATGCTCTGAGAATTGATCGCAGCATTCATCGCTGCAAAAATAATAGGTTGTGTCGTTTTTGCGAAGACGTATCGCTTGATTTCTCGGAATGAGAGTATGACAGACCGGATCTTCGACCAACACATCCTGCAGTTCCGGGTCCGGTCCCTGGCCCGTGTCATCCAAGACGGTTTCAGTGGGTTTTGATAAAACAAAACGGCGGAGAATCCGCCAGCCGATATAACACAGGATGGCCAGTATCAGCAGACGAAAAGGAATCATATGCAATAGCCATCTGATGTTGTCAGGAAGAAAAAATCGTATTCAAACATGATCTATTATAGCCTTGGGGATCTAAAAGTCTATGATTTGTCGGTAGTCTGGAAATTTTTCAGAATGTTTGGCAAGTGGCACCGAATCCGGCAGACCAGCAAATTTTTTTCACTTCCTGATTTGTTGCCCTGGGGCGCAGGTGGTCCCGTACTGTTTGCACGGATTGACTCGTTGCCGGCAGGAGACGATCACCGGCTATTTCAGCGAGTGGTTCGAGAACGAACAAGCGTTTGTCCATGTGTGGATGGGGAAGGGTGAGTGTTTCAGTTTGCCTGATGCAGTCAGCATAAAAAAGAAGATCCAGGTCAAGGGTGCGATCCTGGGGAAGGGATTCTGGTGGTTTATGAATCCGGCCAAAATCCTCTTCAATGGTTTGAAGGAGATGCAGGAGAGCTTCGGGAGACAGTGTTGTCCGGATGAGGGCTACGGCATTGACAAACCAGTTGGTACTGTCCATATCGACCGGTCGGCTCTCATAGGGCGATGATATGGCCAGAGGATGGACCCGGGGATGCGTCTGTATCCGCTCCCATGCTTCTTGCAGGGTCTGTAGCGATGGACCGATGTTGGCGCCGAATCCGATGCCAGCCACCTGACCTCGGCCGTCGCTTTCACTTGTGAGCGGTTGCATCGTGGTGGCCAAGAAAAAACGATGGCATTGTGGCCTTGTTACAGACTGTTGAGGCCAAGCACATCGAACATGCTGTGCATGCCGTTGGGCTGTGCAACGACCCAGGCCGCAGCCAGTGCCGCCCCCCGGGCAAAGTTGTCCCGGTTGGCGGCTCGGTGGACAAGTTCCAGCCGCTCACCGGCACCTGCGAAATAGACCGTATGTTCGCCGACAATATCACCGCCCCGAACAGTCT
>SKJK01000175.1 GCA_007121995.1 Desulfobulbaceae bacterium | reverse complement strand
TGAGTTGTCCAATTTTTTTCATTGTTTGGTCGGATAACCTAAATTTAAAGATTCTCTGCTGTTGTTTTGAATATCGCTGAAACCGTGGCCTGTCCCCTATGTATCCCCGGGTCGCATTGAAATAACGGTAGAAATCGATCGTATCGTTGAGTACCCGCGCATTGTGTCTGGCAGTAGTCCCCCACTCGATCAAGGGGAGCATGCGTTTCGAATAATCCTCCAAAACCGAGCGGTATGCTTCAATCCGTTCCAGGATCGCGGCCGACACAGGGTATACGATTCCGGGCGGGTTAAAGCCGCGCTCAGCCAGGACGTGGTGAATCAGGTAACGGTGTATCCGGCCATTACCATCTTCAAACGGGTGCATAGTATCTTTTCAGGGAGGCTGCGGAATAATCAACCTGGTTGAGCAGGTCCTTGAATTGAATCGGATAGCGGCGGGCATAAAAGATGGCGAGAAGTTCATGGATACGATCGATTTGTGCCATATCTCATTTTGGGGCAGGTGACCGGCCTTGAGCCTGGTGGAAGACCCGTTACCGTGTTATCTTTTATAAAGATGCTTGAGCGTCGGCAGTGTGTTCCTGACAGGTCAGGGGGCCGAGCCATAGAGGGTTCGATAATTCAGCAACACCTAATCGAGGATCGATGCTATCACTACCACGGATCGTCCATGGCGGCAATCCGGAAACAAAAACGAGAATATAGGTAACTATTTTTATTTATTTCATTTTTACGGCACCAAGTCGGGATATTGACAAATTTGAGAAATATGGTATTTGTATAACTTCAATCCATGCATGTTAGTTTCAATGCTATTGAAGACATGCATTTGTAAAAGTAAATGCAAAGTACATTGAACTGATCGTGTCCATTGACATACTGCTGCCGGCACAGCCGCAGCTGTACTTCTGTCTTAACATTGCCTGATTTACCGGCGGATCACCTGTACACAAGGCAGGTTGGACAGCCGACGCACCCTGACACGATCATTTTTATCTTGCCAACCCGCCAAAACAGACCGTCGCGTCGGTACGACCGGCAGCATCTACGATAGTTTACGTATTCTTTTCTGATTTCCATCTACTATGATTTCCAGTTAAGCTGATGCAGTTGGCCCTTTTTAGGCCCCGCATCAATACGGCGTGTCGTCTGCATGCAGGCGGTTCCTATTCCTGTTTTTTTACTTCAACACGGAGGGCCCAGACGTATGTGTGGCATATGTGGTGATATTTCCTTTGATACTTCTCCAGTTTCCTTGACCGTTGTCCAGGAAATGATGACGAAAATGATTCCCCGTGGTCCAGATGCGGCGGGGAGCTATATGCAGGGCTCCGTTGCCCTGGGGCACCGACGCCTGAAAATCATTGATCTCAGTGTACGGGCCCAGCAACCCATGATCGATCCCGAGCTCGGCCTGGCCATTGTCTTCAATGGCTGCATCTACAATTATCCTGAGTTGCGAGCTTTGCTCAAGGGGATGGGATACCGGTTTTTTTCCCACGGTGATACCGAGGTCATTCTCAAGGCCTGGCACGCTTGGGGGCCGGATTGTGTGCAGCGTTTTAATGGCATGTTCGCCTTTGCTCTGCATGAGCGCGACAGCGGCCGGCTCATCCTGGCCCGGGATCGGCTTGGCATAAAACCGCTCTATCTCAGCCAGCGGCAAGGACGGCTGCGTTTTGCCTCCAGCCTGCCGGCGCTCCTGGCTGCGGGTGATGTAGATACCAGCATTGACCCCGTGGCCCTGCATCACTACCTGCATTGGCATGCCGTGGTACCGCCGCCGTATACCATGCTCCGGGGGATCCGCAAACTGCCGCCGGCCACCATGCGCATCTATGAGGCCGATGGCTCTTTTAAGGAACATACGTATTGGCAGATGACGGTGGAACAAAACGACGATGACCGGGCTGTTGCCGCGGATGAGTGGCGGGATCAGGTTCTGGGTACCCTGAAAACTGCGGTGCGCCGCCGCATGGTTGCCGATGTGCCGGTGGGGGTGCTGCTCTCGGGGGGACTGGATTCCAGCCTGCTGGTCGGCCTGCTGGCCGAGGAGGGGCAACGGGGCCTCAATACCTTTTCCGTCGGTTTTGAAGAGGCCGGCGGTGAGAAAGGGGACGAGTTTCAGTACTCAGACATCATTGCCGAGCACTACGGGACCCGGCACCATAAAATTTTTGTTCCCTCGGCCCGTTTGATTGAAACCTTGCCCCGGACCTTTGCCGCCATGTCGGAGCCCATGGTGAGCTATGATAATGTCGGTTTTTTCCTTCTCTCCCAGGAGGTCAGTAAGCACGTCAAGGTGGTACAGAGCGGTCAGGGGGCTGATGAGGTGTTTGGCGGGTATCACTGGTACCCCCCCCTGGGGGGAAGTACCGATCCGGTTGCTGATTATTGTCGTGTCTTCTTTGATCGCGACCAGGAAGAGTACAGCCGAGTCGTGCACTCCGATTTTCTGGGCGCAGATCACAGCCGTGAGTTCGTGGCCGCTTGTTTCGACTGTCCCGGCGCGCCGCTGGCCATTGACAAGGCCCTGCGCCTGGACACCACCGTCATGCTGGCCGACGATCCGGTCAAGCGGGTGGATAACATGACCATGGCCTGGGGCCTTGAGGCCCGGGTCCCTTTTCTTGACCATGAGTTAGTGGAACTGGCCGGGCGTATCCCAGCGGAATTGAAGATCAGGGAAGGAGGGAAATGGATACTCAAGGAGGCCGGTAGACAGGTTATCCCCCATGCGGTGATTGATCGACCCAAGGGGTATTTTCCGGTTCCGGCTCTTAAATACATCCAGGGGCCGTACCTGGAGTTTGTCCGCGACAGTTTGACCAACGATACAGCCCGGCAGCGAAAATTGTTCAACAAAGACTATGTCGACCTGCTGCTCAATGAACCTGATACGCACATTACCCCGTTACGCGGTTCAAAGCTCTGGCAGGTGGCGCTTCTGGAAATGTGGCTGCAGGCCCACAATATCTGAGGAATCGACATGACGAGCAACGACAAAGGTGATTGCGGCAATCCCATGGACCCATCCTGCATGGCTTCCCTCAAGCATTGGGGCAAGCCACTGTCAAAAAACAAATCACCCCAGATGGAAAAAGAAGTGACCGTTGATTGCGGCTGGGGCCGGTTGATTTTCGGCCAGACCTTTACCAGTGCCAAACAGTTGGCTGGTATGATTCGTCGTGAACAACGCGGCCGGCGGGATATTGCCATCTACATGCGTGATCCTCATGTGGTGATCTCCTATGCCCCCCAGGAACTTTTTCTTGATCCATCCCTGGCATATCGGCTGGATTTTCAGAATTATCGCCTGCCACCAAGCGCCCCCGGCGGACCGATTGTCCGGCCTTTGCAGGCCGGCGACGATGAAGCGGCTTTAAATCGGATTTATCTGTCCCGGGGTATGGTGGCCGGCTACGAGGGGTTTTATGCCAAAGCACTGGAAGATCCCACCCTGATCGTGCTGGTGGCGCTGGACCCTGATTCCGGAGTCATTGTCGGTGCGGTCACCGGCGTGGATCATTACCAGGCCTTTCGGGATCCGGATAACGGATCCAGTCTGTGGGCCCTGGTCGTGGACCAACAGAGCCAGATTCCCGGGATCGGTGAGGCCCTGGTGCGCGAGCTGATCATGTT
>SKJK01000229.1 GCA_007121995.1 Desulfobulbaceae bacterium | reverse complement strand
TTGATGGGTTTGAAACGATCCAGATCGATGAACAGCAGGCAAAGAATACGTTTGTACCGCTTTGCCAGCGAAATGGCCTGGGGAAGACGGCGACGAAAATAGTTTCGGTTGGGCAGATTGGTAAGAGAATCGTGATTGGCCATATAGCGGATCAGTTCCGCTGCTTGCTGGCGTTCGGTGACATCGGTAAAAACAAGAACCCCTCCAACCAGCCGCTGTCCCTGACGGATGGGAGTCGAGCGAAAGTCGACAGGAAACGCAGTGCCATCCTTACGCCGCATCCTGGCCTCATCCCAGATTGTGGTCGTGTTGAGTTTCGGCTGGTTAAAAAATGGACAGCAATCCTCGCTGAAATCTTCGCCACCGGGGATGGCCATCCTGAATATCTGCCGGTAGTGTTGCCCCTGGACCTCCTCGCTGCGAAACCCCAGCATTTCCAGTGCCGCAGGATTGATGTAGCTGACAGCTCCAGCACCGTCAACCCCGCAGATGCCATTGGCGGCGGCATCGAGGATCATTTCGTAATTTCTGGTAAGGAGGTCAAGTTCCTGCTTGGCACGATGTGAGCCGAGAATGTACCGGATTCGGTTTTTGAGAACGGGCCAACGTAATGGCTTGCGGATATAATCCACGGCACCAGCATTATAGGATCGTTCGATGCTCTTTTCATCGTCCAGGGCGGTAATCATGAGGACTGGTGGTGGATTGTCGATGGAGGATCGAATATGAGCACAAACGCCTGGACCATCAATACCTGGCATGGCGATATCAAGAATAACCAGGTCAAATGAACGCTCTCCCAACTTTTCCAGGGCTGAATGGCCGTTGTCCGCCTCCGCCACGACATAATCCTCACCTTCCAGAAATTGACGGAGGAGCATGCGCATAACCTCATCGTCATCGACAATGAGGATGGCGGCTGGCATAGTGCCGGAAAACAAAGAAACTTTCATAGCAGGAACCACCGCAAGAAGGGATGAAATGGAAACCGTTGCTTCGCCGTACCCGTTCACCAGATGCCAAGTGAACAATACACCCTGTTCAACTATGACCACGACCGGGGCACGATGCCTTGTCGGTTCCGGCCCGCTACAATGCGAGCGCTCAATCATCGTAACCATTTACCGGGTGGAAGCAAAAGAGTGCATGACCTGACAACTGGAACCGTCTACCAGCCGAGCCGACCCCTGTCAGCTTAAATTTTATTGTAGGTAAATCTGCAGATTAATCAAGTTGTTCGCTGAAAAATCGTTTGACCTTCTCCACAGCATGAATAATTTGTGCATGAATTCGCTCGATCTGCTGGATATTACCACTTTTCCCCATATTTTCCGCCAACAGACACAGATGGGCCAGTTCTTCTGCTCCGAACTGACTACTGCTGCCTTTCATGGTATGGGCCACCTTATTGACCGCCTGCGGGTCATTTTGGCTGATGGCCTGTTCAAACTCAATCAGACGGCGTTCCAGGGAACGAAGGAAGACACCGGCCACTGGTGTGATGTTGCCGACATGTTCACGTAACCTGGCCAACACAGCTGTGTTGATGACAGCATGGACCGGTCCCGGTCCCTGTTCTCCTTCTCGCGTAACAGGTTCGGGAGGTGGCGCGCCGGGAATGATGGAATTCTTCAGTCCCGGTATCCAATGGGTCAAGACATCCTGTAATTTTCTGAAATCAAGGGGCTTGACCAGATAATCGACCATACCGGCATCCTGACAACGTTTTCTGGCGCCGGCGGTGGCATCAGCAGTGAGGGCGATGATAATCGGCAAATCCCGTGCAGCGCCGGCAGCTTCTTTAAGGATGGTTCTGGTAGCCGTAAAACCGTCGACAACCGGCATCTGGCAATCCATAAAAATGAGGTCAAAACTGATCTTACGACAAGCTTCAACTGCCTCCTGACCGTTGCGGGCCGTTGTAATGGAGACCTCGGCTTTGCGGAAGGTTTCCGCCATGACAATACGATTGGTTTCCTCATCATCGACAATCAGCAATTTATGTGTGTTGGCTGTCGGAGCGGTGGTGACATGCAGATGAGTGATCTCTTCAAAAACAGTGACCCGCGGCGGTTCCGGCAAACGCGGCGCGGAAACAGTGCCAGGGTGTTCTTCCGACCGAAGCGGCGACAGAGGCAGGATAAACCAGAAAGTAGCCCCTTTACCCCATTCAGAGTGAACATCGATTTCTCCACCCATGAGTTCTACCAACTTGGCACAGATCGACAATCCCAGACCGCTGCCACCGTAACGACGAGTCGATGAACTGTCGACCTGAGAAAAAGGTTGAAAAAGCTTGCTGATGTCTTCGTCTGCAATACCTACCCCGGAATCATGTACTTCGAATCTGAGCAAATCGCCCTCAGGGTCAGACTGTTCCTTGGTGACCCTCAAAAGTACAGTACCCTGTTCGGTAAATTTTACCGCATTTCCCAGCAGGTTAACCAGTATCTGGCGTAATCGGTAGGCATCACCCAGGTAACATTGAGCCAGGTGTGGGTCGATTTCAGCGACAACTTGTAGATCCTTGCGCCTGCCTGTCACCTGATGGAGGGAGATCAACTGTTCGATCAAGTCTCGCAGGTCAAAGGGTTCGATGTCTAAAGCCATTTTGTCGGCTTCGATCTTGCTGAAATCAAGAAGATTATTGATCAGCGTCAACAAACTGACCGCAGAGGTGCGGATCAACTGGGCAAAATGCTTTTGCCGTGGTTGCAGCTTGGTATCAAGAAGCAGTTCGGTAATACCGATAACTCCATTCATCGGCGTACGAATTTCATGGCTGATCATGGCGAGAAACTCTGACTTGGCCCGGTTGGCAGAGTCGGCCTGTCTGGCATTGTGCCGCAAGGTACTGTTTTCCCGGGTGAGTCGTCGGACTTCAGCTACCAATTCGTCGATCCTGACCTGATATTGTTTATCGGGGTTCATCTTGAATCCGTGACGGCGGGGTTCTTATTTTGGATATATTTGTCTGTAATCATGGTATAAGTGTGGAGGCATTTATACTATTACGCCTTCCCCAGCCGCCCTTCGGGGCGTCTGTCCGCACGCCATCTTTATTGCCCGTAACCGTCCGATAAAGTTTACTTTAATCGAACGGCTACGAACAACAAAGCTGACGCACGGATGAACGCTCACGGATGCAGGTCCATTTCAGGAAAAAAGGGAGAGCTGTCGATGAAATGGTTTACCCCTGGGGTTGGCCGGTCGAAGAATTGGCGGAGGAGAGAAAAAGGACAGGGGCAACTCATCCAGAAAACGTGAAGATTGACCTGTGGCACCATTGGTCTCCCAATGAGCACGCGTCCGGCACCACGTCAGATAGAGGGTGGCAATGGCGCGGGTCATACCGACATACAGTAACCGGCGTTCTTCTTCCAGAAGTGCGTCTTGGCCTAGCGGTTCATCGACAATCGAACGTTGCGCCAACGGCAGAAGACGCTCTTCGACGCCGGCAATGAAGACCACCGGAAATTCCAATCCTTTGGCAGCGTGGAGCGTGGACAGGGTCACCACCTCCGCCCGTTGATCATACACCACCCCATCGCTGAATTTCTGGAGATGGGTGGCGAAAGAGGCCACCGAGTCACCGAAGGTCAGGGCCAGCTGCACAAAACGTTGTATTTCGGGTTGCTGCAAATCCAACCCAT
>SKJK01000035.1 GCA_007121995.1 Desulfobulbaceae bacterium | reverse complement strand
TTTCAACAGCCTGGGCGATATCCTGCTTATAATAATCGCCAAGCTGCTCGGAAACCTGATTGACCAGTTCACGCTTCAGCATGATAATATCCTTTTAACCAACCGCATCGTTACCAGGTAACATAAAGCCCTTTGGTGCGGAGACAATAGAAAGGGTGCTTCACCTGACCGCATTGGGCAGCAATGCAAAGCACCCGTTGCCTGCATTCTAGACTATCACAGGGACGACGCGTCTATTTATTTACATCCTCACCTGCCGCAGCTTTCAAAAGGTCTCCGATGGTGGATGGCCCGCTGCTTTGAACTTTCTGGGCATATTCTTCGGGTACGGTACCATCATTGTCCTCTTTTTCCTGCAACGCTTTCACGGAAAGACCGATCTTGCGATCATCGGCAGAGACATTGATCACCATGGCCTGCAGGGTGTCGTTAATATTGAACATCCCCACCGGTGTTTTCACTTTTTCCTTGGAAATCTCGGAAACATGCACCAAACCTTCGATCCCTTCTTCCAATTGGACGAAAACACCGAAATCGGTGACGTTGGTGATGGTTCCCTCGACATTGGATCCGATGGGATAATTACTGGCAGCAGCCTGCCACGGATCCGGTTCCAGTTGCTTTACGCCCAGTGAAAAGCGCTCATTTTCTTTGTCGATCTTGAGCACGACCGCTTGAATGGTCTCCCCTTTGGCGTATTTTTCCGAAGGGTGCTTGATCCGTTCGGTCCAGGAAAGATCGGAGACATGAATAAGACCGTCGATGCCCTCTTCAATGCCAATAAAGATACCAAAATCAGTAATATTCTTAATTTTACCTTCGATAACCGAACCAACGGGATAGCTCTCTTCAACCACATCCCAGGGATTGGGCAACAACTGTTTCATCCCCAGCGAGATCCGCTTGGTCTCCGCCTCGACTTTGAGCACTTGCACCTCGATTTCCTCGCCGACGCCGACGATCTTAGAGGGATGACGTGGTTTTTTCGACCAGCTCATCTCTGAGATATGTACCAATCCTTCGACGCCTTCTTCCAACTCAACAAAAACACCGTAATCGGTAATAGAGACAACCTTGCCATTGACCCGGGAGCCGGGGGCATACTGTTCAGGTACCCGTTCCCAGGGATCAGTTTTCAACTGCTTGACCCCCAGAGAAACCCGGTCGGAATTTTTATCGTACTTGAGAATCTTAACCTCGATCTCTTCACCAACGGTGTACAACTTGGATGGATGAGAAACCCGGCCCCAGGAAAGGTCTGTAATATGGCAGAGCCCATCCATGCCGCCCAGGTCAATGAACAAACCATAATCGGTGATATTGGTGATGGCACCACGGATGATCTGACCTTCCTCGAGGGTGGTACGCATCTGTTCACGCAATGCACTGCGCTGACTTTCCAAGATGGCGCGCCTGGAAATGACAACATTGTTGCGTTTCCGGTTGAATTTGAGGATTTTAAATTCAAAGGTCTCGCCAATAAGTCCATCGAGATCCTTAACAGGACGAAGATCGATCTGAGAATAGGGAAGAAAAGCAGGCACTCCGATATCAACGGACATACCGCCCTTGACCCGGTTGTCGATACGGCCCTCAATGGTTCCGTCTTCTTCCTGGATCTTGGCGATCTGTTCCCAGACTTTGATGGCAATGGCTTTTTCACGGGAAAGCAACAGGCCGCCTTCCTCTTTTCTTTTTTCTATAAAGACTTCGAACTGGTCACCGATCTTGATTTCCCGGTCCGGATCTTCGTGGCGGAATTCGGCAAGCGAAATAAAGCTTTCCGCTTTATCGCCGACATCGATCAGGACGGCGTCACTGCTGAGACCGACAACCGTGCCAAGTGCAACCTCACCGACATTAATGACAGTGTTATTGTCCTCTTGCTCAAAAAGTTCCGCAAAGCTCATTTCTTCAAAGCTGTTGTCATCTGCCGCAAACGCGGGTTGAGTTCCGTTTTTTGTCATGGAGTGTTCCTGTGGGGGACCGATACCGGCCCTAGTCAATGATTAATGATAAGGATGAGACGTTCTGCCTCTGTTCGCCCTGCTGATAAGGGAGATTATCTACCAGAATCGTTTCTGAAAAACAACTGTTTCCGCTTGAAAAAAGGTATTTCTTTGCCTGCAGCCCTCAGCACCCCAGGATGGCCGGCCGATGGCCGGGAACCTGTTGCCGGCTGGCGAGTTCCGTGGTGATCAACGTTTCCCATAGGCGCCAAGCTCTTCCAGGAAGGGACCGAAAAGTTCCTCATACATTGGAATTGCTTTGCGCAGAACAATATCGAGGTAACGAAGATCACCGGTACTGACGGTGAGATTGGCGGAATGGGCCAAAGCCTCCAGGTCATACAGGGTGCGCAATCGGTCGCCAACAAGAATATAAAAAATATAACGCCTGCGGTCCATAGGCAGATTGCGCATGTGGGCATGAAAGGTCGAACCGCTCAGATCTCCTTCCATATCCGCCCTGAAAACGATGGAGGAAAAATGCACGAACCGCATACGCTCCATGGCCACAGCCACCGTATCGACCAGAACCACCTGATACCCGACGGCCTCAAGAGATTCGCCAATGCGTTGACGGTGTTCACCGGGTGTGTCAAGGACAAGGGCCATGGGTACATCTTCGACTTTTTCCTCCCCCTTGTACAAACCCGATTGCAGCCAGTCAAGGTCCGGTGGTGGTGGCGGCTGCACCATGGAACTCTGGTGTTCTCCGGAGGGGTTTGGGGGCTCCAGGGTAATACCATTTCGGCAACGGGGGCACTTCAAGGCCAGTTTTTTCCCGATTTCCAGCCTGGACAGTGCCTGTTCGATCTTGACAACCTGTTCTTTACTGAACTGAAACGGTTGCAGGCAACGAGGACAATGAGTCAACATATGATATCCTTGCTTACAGCGTCGTAAAGGGCATAAAGGAGAGGCAGTCACCTCTCCCGGGCTCGGTGTTTTGAAAATCTTCTCCGGGTGCACACGCAAGACTACATGACCAGAAAATTGGACCCGTTTGCCATATCCTGGCAACACGTTCTAGCCACGGATCCAGAATAGGCTCAAAAGCCACTAAACGTAACCTTTCCGAACAAAGCGGCCCGGGCATCCTGAGCGTTGCCCAATATGGCTGCTTGCTCAAATTGACAACCGGAGAAGTCCTCACAACTGATTATAGGGATCATTTTCTTCCTGTTCCATGCGCAGATCGTCAATGCTGGAGGTCCGTTCACCACGGGAGGCCTTGATCGTATCCAGACCGCGTTTAATTTCACTGCGGTGGGAAGCATGAACAATCGCAGCTTCCTCGGTGATCATTCCGGTCTCAAACAACTCTATCAAATGCTGATCAAAGGTGCGCATATCGCGGGTTGAACCTTCACGGACCACGTTGTAGAAGGTCTTCTCCTCAGTTTCACCGTTGATGATCAAATCCCTGACCCGCAGGCTGGTGCAGAGGATCTCCAACGCCGCCACCCGCCCTCCCCCAATCCGCGGCAACAACCGCTGGCTGACTATCCAGCGGATGGTATCGGCCAGCCGGTTGCGGATCTGAGGTTGTTCGTCCTTTTCGAACATGCCAAGAATTCGGTTGATGGTTTGACCGGTATCGATGGTGTGCAGGGTGGAAAAGACCACGTGCCCGGTTTCCGCCGCGGTGAGAGCTATTTCCAGGGTTTCCCGATCGCGGAT
>SKJK01000241.1 GCA_007121995.1 Desulfobulbaceae bacterium | reverse complement strand
TCGTCATTGCCGTCGCCGTTGAGGTCATCGGTGTTGATATCCATGACCCGCACCGGCATTTTCCGGCCCTGGAGGCTGGAAACCAGAGCGTACCGGCCCTCGATCTCCAGTCCCGGTGTCCTGCTGCCGAGCCGTTCTTGACGATAGGCTCGCTCTGGATGGGCTGATTGAAAGGCAAACAAATCGTCACCACCGTCAGGATCGATGAGCTGTGATTCAGGTCGTGGCTTGGCGAACACCGCCCCACTGATTTCCCAGGCCAGGTTGTCGATGGCCGGCATCACCTCATCAACTGTAACAAGAGCTACGGTGAATTTCTCCGGGGGCTCTCCTGGGGTGGCGGTGAAGACATGGCAGGTCAGCTCCAAGGTGGCGGCCCTGGTTGGTTGCAGTGCTCCAAGGATGAGGTAATCAGCTCCGGTTTGGCGAAGCAGATTGCTGAACACCATGTATTCCCCTGATTGAAGAGCCATGGCCAGTTGATCTTCGCTGCTGGTTCGGGAAACGGCGGTGATGTTCGCCCTGGATGACAGGCGGCTGGCTAGCACACTGGGCAGGCCGTTTTCCAGATGTTCGTACGGTCCGGCAATCTCGATACTGAAGGGCAGGAAAAGGACCTGGGGCTTGCCGGATTCAGCGGCTGACGACCAGGGAGCACATGCAAACAGGACCAGCCAACAACAGATCAGCCAGGGACTGATCACAAAGGGGAGGTGTATGCTTTTATTTGTCGTTGAGGCCAGGGCACGGGCCGATTGCATTGGATGCTTGAAGAGCACTGTGATACTCCTGATTGAGAAGGGGGCAAATTGGGCGAGTTGGGCTGGTCCTTGATCAGAATGTGAGGGGCTGATCAGCACCAAAGAGTGCACAAAGAAGAACATGTTGAGAACGTGGTTTCGACTCGGATTGATTGGGATATGGCACGGTCCGAGGGATAATCAGTACGAAAAACTTATTGACAGCCCACCATAAAAAACATCTTGCTCGGCCTGTTTTTCCAGTCCTGCTCCTGGAACAGCATGGTCAACAGCTTCGAGTCCCGAAGCTGGACGCGTCCATTGAATTTCCGGCGCAATGGTCAGAAAATTTTTGTAGGAAAGAGGTATACTGAAAAGCATGGAGAACATGTGGCCATCTTCGCTATCAAAAGGGTTTTTCATCACCATGCTTCTGTGATCAAGTTGCAGGGAGAAATTATCATCCAGTTGATATGAATGGGAGAGATCTACAGCCAGGTACCAGGAGTTGGCTGGATCTAAACCCAGCAACAGGGTGTCAGGCTCCTGGGCGTCGGGTTGAGTGGTGAGAATGTATCCGGCGGAGAAACCGAGAACCCCTGCTGAGCCTTCATACGAAAAGGTGATAGCCTGACTGTTCAGAATCGAATTGTCAGGAGACAAACCTTTGAACATGTTTTCGAAGCGGTGGATGTCTAGTGTCAACGCTGAATCTTCCTGGTTTGCAAAACCGTACAATCCGGTTTTTAGAAGGCTGTGTACAGCGTGATCCCAGCCTGTATTGACGGGAGCAGTGTCTCTCCTTGCCTGGGCGACGGTTATCGGAGCGATAAGAAGCAATAAGAGAGTCAGTCTGGTGATGGTAGAAAATCGTTTCAGCATAATGGCCAGGTGGGCAGGCTAAGGGATTTTTACGTCTACTTAAAAATAATACAACCTGCTCAGGCGAAAGACAATACAAAATATTGTACACTGGTGCCGTCGGTGATATTTTTTGTTGTATTTTTTCTGTGCAAGAGAACAGGAAGGAGCCTGAAAGTGCGCCATGTGACACCGAGTTGTGAACAGGTCCTGTTTTATAATGGACGTACAGAAAAATATTGTCAATACAAGAGGTCAGCCGTTACGGATCCAAGGAGGAGGTTAGAGGAGCCTGGTACTGATCAGGCCGAAAAAGGATCCGCCGTTGCTGAACAACCAGCCCAGGTGGTTCCGGCAGGTGCCGCAGAGGGCTATCTGCCAGCGAAATCCTGGAAACCAGGTGAATTCAATGGTGGGCTCGCCGTAGGGCATTGCTCCTGGCGCCTTCTGAAAACAGCGCAGTTCAAAAGCAATGCCCGCAGGATTGAAAAAAGCGTGTTCATGGTGGTCCTGCATCCGGATGGCGAACCGTTGGTGGGTGACAACAGCTTTGCATCGGGCGCAGTGCAGCGGCGGTTCCTCATCCGGACGCTGAGAATCCGCACAGCCGGGATCAGGTGAGACCGGTTGTTTTTCCCGCAGGGTTATCCGCAGGAATAGCGGTTCACCGGTTCGGCGGAGTATCTGATGTGCGGTACAAGGCAACAATGCTCTGAACCATGTCAGCAATGGTATATTTTTCTGGTTGGACGGCGACATTGAGGCCATGTTCAGCAACAGTGGCTGTGGTCACCGGGCCGATGGCGGCGATCTGTACCTTGTTAAACAGTTTTTTCAGCTCATCTTTGCTGTCGGCCTTGAGCATGGCCAGAAAGTTGGTAACCGTTGATGAACTGGTGAAGGTGACCATGTCAATGGTCCCGTTGAGCAGCTGCAGACGCAATTTGTCCTCCAACCCTGGAGGCGGTACGTTCCGGTACACCGGGGCCACGGTGACCGTCGCGCCCGCATCGGTCAGAGTTTCGGGCAGCAGTTCAGCGGCCCGCATGGCCCGTGGCAGCAGGATGCGGTTTCCCTCCACCTGCGTCTGTACCAGGGCCCTGGCCAGCCCTTCGCCGGTGAATTGTTCTGGGATCAGGTCTGCTTTGATGCCGTATTGCAGTAATTTTTCAGCAGTAGCCCGGCCGACCGCGGCAATTTTTGCGTCGGCAAGGTGGCGGCTGTCCAGGCCCAGGTGGAAAAGCCGCTGAAAAAAATAGGTGACAGCATTGAGGCTGGTGAACAAAATCCATTGGTACTGTGCAATGGTGGTCATTGCCGCATCGAAAACTTCATAATCCTGGGCTGGTTCGATCTGGATGGTTGCATACTCAAGACATTCGGCACCGTGTTCCTCCAACTTGGCAACCAGATCGCTGGCCTGATCACGGGTGCGGGTGACGACGATGCGTTTGCCGAACAGAGGTCGCTTCTCGAACCAGTCAATGGTGGAGCGCAATTTGACCACCTCACCGATGATCACCAGGGCTGGTGGTTTGATATCCGCCTGTTGGACCACTTCGCAGATGGTGGCAAGGGTCCCGACCACCGTGTGCTGCTGGGGTGTTGAGGCCCAGCGGACCACTGCAACCGGCGTGTCGGGTGAACGGCCGTGGTCAATCAGTTTTTTGGTGATGCTCGGCAGGGTTTTGATGCCCATGTAAATAACGATGGTGCCCGCACCGGTGGCCAGTTTTTCCCAGGAGATATTGGATATTTTTTTGGATGGATCCTCATGTCCGGTGACAAAGGCCACCGATGCCGTATATTCCCGATGCGTTATGGGGATACCTGCATAGGTGGCGGCAGCGGTCGCGGATGTTACCCCCGGTACGACTTCAAAATCGATCCCTTCAGACACCAGTTCCTGTATTTCTTCTGCTCCGCGACCAAAGATGAACGGATCGCCACCTTTGAGGCGAACAACCATCTTGCCTCGCTGGGCGTGTTCCACCAACAGCCTGTTGATGTCTTTCTGTGTGAAGGCATGCAGGCCGCCGCCTTTTTTACCGGCATAGATAAATTCAGCGTTTTTGGGGACATAACTCAG
>SKJK01000114.1 GCA_007121995.1 Desulfobulbaceae bacterium | reverse complement strand
GTGGTGGCCGCGAAGTGTTCGAAGGTATGGTGGCTGGGGCCCGCAACATGGTATCGGTGGCCATCGCCACCGCAGCAGCGGGAATCGTGGTTGGAATCGTCACCATGGGACTGGGGGGGCGGATCACCGATATCATCGATATCCTCTCCGGAGGTAATTTCTTTCTCATGTTGGTAATTACTGCTGTGGCCAGCCTCATTCTGGGTATGGGGTTGCCGACCACGGCCAATTACATTGTCATGGCCTCCTTGACCGCTCCGGTCATCGTTACCATAGCCCAGTTGCATGACTTTGCCGTGCCACTTATCGCCGCCCACCTGTTCTGTTTCTACTTCGGTATTCTCGCCGATGACACGCCGCCGGTAGGCCTGGCGGCCTATGCTGCCAGTGCTATTGCCCATTCTCCGCCAATTGCCACCGGCGTCCAGGGTTTCATGTATGATATCCGTACAGCGGTGCTCCCTTTTATTTTTATCTTTAACACCGATCTGCTTCTGTGGGGGATTGACAGTTTCTGGATGGCACTGCTCATTTTCTTCATGACCTGTCTGGGGTGTTTTGCCTTTGCCGGTGTTACCCAGTACTGGTTTATTGTTCGGACACGCTGGTATGAAATACCGCTTCTGTTGGGAGTGACGGCGGTGATGTTTCGACCTGGCTATATTTCAGAGCTGGTTGGCCTGCCTGGAAAATACCCGGCCTATCTGATCGGAGTTGGTTTGCTGGGGCTGGTCATTTTGATGCAATTGTTGCGCCGGTCAAGGGAAACGGCGAGGGCAGGAGTCACCTGATATGAAAGAACGATATACAAGAGTATTGTATGCCACCGATCTGGGACCAGGTAGCCGGGAAATTTTTCAGCACGCCGTATTCACCGCACGCTGCCACGGCGCCAGGCTGTATGTCCTCCACGTCCTTCCTGAAGTGGAGGAGGCGGTTATTCAGAGTGTTGCCGCTGTGATGGGGCAGGACAACCTGATTGATGAGGAACGCCGGCATTTCAACGAGCAGGAGGAAGAACTTCGCGGCCGGTTTCTGGAGAACAATGAGGCCGGGTTGCAGGTGTACCTGGATGAGATGAAGGATGAAATCGAATGTGCGGTCTTCCACGGTCGTCCGGTGGCCGGAATTCTTGCCTTCGCCACGGAGGTTGAGGCCGATCTGATTGTCATTGGTGCCCATCGCCGGGGCGTGATGCATCCTTTTTTCCTGGGATCGGTGGCTGGACGGTTGTTGCGGCGTGCCAGGCTGCCGGTACTGGTGGTGCCGCCGAAGAAATGAGATGGTCCGAAATAGCTGACCAGTTTTGGGATGGGCGTTGCCGCGTTGGGACGGGATCAGTCGATCCGGAAATTGAGGAGAATAGAATCCCTGGCGGGAAAAAACTGGCGGTACAGGGTGTTGGATTTTTCCAGCATGATCTTCGCGGCCCGCACCGGGTCAGTGTCAGCGTATTTGTCGGATAGATAGACGATTTCGCGGATACCGGCCTGAATGATCACTTTAGTGCATTCATTGCAGGGGAAAAGCGCAACATAAAGCCGGCAACTTCGCAGGTCATAGGTGATGGAGTTGAGGACCGCGTTGAGCTCAGCATGGCAGACGTAAGGGTATTTGGTGTCAAGATAGTTGCCCTCTCTTGCCCAAGGCAATTCGTCATCCGAGCAACCCCAAGGAAATCCATTGTACCCGACACCGACAATCTTGTTTTGGTTGTTGGCCACACAAGCTCCCACCTGGGTGTTGGGGTCTTTGGAGCGGTGGCCCGAAAGCAGGGCCACCGCCATGAAGTATTCATCCCAGGAAAGATAATCTGTTCGTTTGCCCGTGGTGTTCATTCGGTGGTCAATCCATTGGCTTGACGCTGTTTGAACTGTCGGCGCCGTTCCCGCCAGTCGGGAGTGTTGCCGGTTGCCTTGTCGATAAATTTTTTAATAGCCTGAAAGTAGAGTAAGCCGGCTACGGCAATGAGTGAATTGTGATCGGCATTGGGCACGATCTGCAGTTCCCTCGTCTTGGCATTGCTTTCAGCCATCAGTTTTTCTGCCTGCCATATGGGAATCAACTGGTCATACTGACCGTGGAGGAGAAATGTTGGTTTGGTAAACTGGCCGATTTTACCGCTGTTGTTAAAGGTCTGTTCCTCGGTGATCCCAAGTTTTTCAAGATCAAGGCCCAAAACTTTGGCCAAGGGCAGGGTCTTGGCAAAACCTGATTCGATGATAAGGCCGTCTACATCATCGCTGTGATTGACCGCGACATCGATGGCGGCGGCGCTGCCTAAAGAGCGCCCCATGACGAACAGCGGGCCGCTGTAGCCATGTTCGGTGAGCCATCGACGCAATTGCACAAAGAGCGCATTGCTGTCGGGTAGAAAGGTACTGGTCAGGGGTGTTCCGTCACTCCAACCGTATCCGCGGTAATCCGTGACCAGAAAGTTCAGCCCCTGTTGCATGTAAATGGGACCAATGTCATCGTAATCGGCAACGATTTCACCGTTGCCGTGGAAGAAAATCACCGTGGGAGCTTCAATGGAATGGCTGAATAGCCGACAACCGATGGTGACGGTATGGGCGATGGTTGGTTGGATATCAATGGCCCCGGGTGGGGTGGGAGTTTTGCTGATTCTGGTAGGGTGGAACAGCATCCGGGTGATTTCCGGATGATCCATACTATGCTGTTGTGTCAAGCGAGTCTCCATCGGTTGGTTGTTTTCGTTTTCAGTGCCGCCCCTACTGTTAGCTGCACCAATACTGCAGAGCAGGAGGCACAGGGGAACCAGCAGAATGCTGCTTTGTCTTCGTTTTCGATTGAAAATCGGCAGCGGCCAATAATCGATGTGCACTGATCCGTTCCTGTGCGCCGTCGTATCCATGTTTTGGTCTGTCGGCAGCACCTGCTATTGTGTTTCAGGAGGTTGTTTCCCGGGGAGCCGAGGATGTTCACACTGCTCGGCGTTGCAGGTGTTGTCACAGTAATAACTAAAGTCGGACTGCCCAGTGGCATCACGCTGAGAGCACACTTTGACATATTGAGCGTACTGGATCAATCGATCAACAATGGATTTCGGTATGCTGTGTTCCATGTTACAAGCGGTTTGTTCAGCTTCTGCCGGTTCGACTCCGAGCACGGTGACGAAAAAAGTGTTGAGATCCTCGTGTCGGTCGACTACCTCTATTGCCGCCTTGAGTCCAGGTTCGGTTATGGTGATCAGATCATAGGGGTATAATTGATCAGGCCAGGCGAAGAGAGGACGCGCAAGGCATTGGTCACCGAAGAGGTCCGGATATCAAGCCGAATGGCAATATCCCTGGCGCGGGCGACCTGTTTTTTCTTGCAGATGAGGTAGACTGCTACCAGGTAGTCTTCCTGGCTGGCTGTCAGGGATTGTTTTTGCATCGGTGGTTTATTGCATGCATCAGGAAAATTTCAGAGGAACCGTTCACCGGATGCCTATGAACGATCAACACATGCAGCATCTGAAATCCGGTTAGGTTTCTGAAATCGTTTGATTCGATAGGTACTCCAACTTTTTCTTTTTGTCAAAAAAATGGTTAGGTTATGTACTGTTTTATCGTGGAAGGACAAATTGAGAATTGTGCAATAAACAACTGCTTTCTGTACGATAGGCCCGGTTACTTCCCTGAAACACAATGCTACACCCCAATATAGCGTGATTGTAATTGCTTGTTGTT
>SKJK01000271.1 GCA_007121995.1 Desulfobulbaceae bacterium | reverse complement strand
CATCAGCCACTCCGCCTTCGCGGGAGTCGCCCTGGGACTGTTGTTCGCCGTAGATCCCGGTTGGACCATGCCGGCCTTTGGGGTTGTCGTGGGACTGGGAATCATGATCCTGCAACGACACTCCAACCTGTCCAGCGACACGGTTATTGGTGTCTTTTTCTCGGGTATGGTCGCCTTTGGTCTGGCCATTGTCAGTCGTGACCGCTCCCTGGCCCGTGATCTGCAACGATTTCTCTATGGTGATATTCTCACCATCAGTGATTTGCAGATTCTGTGCCTGATCGCACTGTTCGTCGGGCTCATGGTTTTCCAGACCCTGAGTTACAACCACCTGCTCTACATCGGGGTCAATTCCGCCCTGGCCCGGGCCCATCGAATCCGGGTGGCAGTGCAACAGTACCTGTTTGCCGGCCTGCTCGCCCTGGTGGTCATGTTTTCGGTCCAGGCCGTGGGTGTACTGCTGGTCACCGCCATGCTCATCGTTCCGGCGGCAGCGGCCCGCAATGTCTCCCGCTCAGCCGGAGGCATGTTCTGGTGGGCCTTGTTGATCAATACCAGTTCAGTGATAGCCGGGTTGATCATATCCGCTCAGGATTGGGCCCGTACGGCCACCGGTGCCACGGTCATCCTGGTGGCCTGCGGGTGGTTTGTCCTCAGTATGATCGTCTCAGCCCTATGGCGAAGAACAGGTTTTCAGTAACCATTCACCGTTTCCATTCTGTACAGATAAAGAGCTCATGAACACTTTTTTCAACCCTCAAACTATAGCTGTGTACGGTATCTCCACCAAACCAGGCAACACGCCTCGCATCATCCTGGAAAACTGCCTGCGCTGGGGATACCGCGGTCGGATCTTCGGTATTAATCCAGCCACACAAGAGACGGTAGTCAGCGGCATCAGAGTGTATCGCAGCGCAGCTGATCTGCCGGTACTCCCAGATCTGGCAATTCTGTTGATCCCTGCCCGCTACGTGGTAACAGCGGTTGAGGATTGCGGACAAGCCGGCATACGGCGATTGGCGATTCAAGCCGGTGGCTTTAATGAAGCCGGTGAAGAGGGGCGGCAACGGGCCACGGAGCTCCTGGCGGCCGCTCGTAAATACCAGATCCGCTTTGTCGGCCCCAACGGCCTCACTCTGGCCAACACCACCAATGGCCTCTGCCTGCCGTTTGTCCCCTCATTTCCTGTGGCCCAAGGCGGATTCTCCATGATCACCCAGAGCGGCGGCCTCGGCCTTTTTCTCTGGAACCTGCTCGAGGACGAACAGGTCGGTATGGCCAAATTCGTCAGCATTGGTAACAAACTGGACCTTGACGAAGTCGATTTCCTCGAGTACCTGGGCCAAGATTCCGAGACCACAGTTATTGGTCTCTATCTCGAAAGCATCACCAACGGCCGCCGACTGATCAGCCTGGCACAGCAGATCGACAAACCCATCGTCATCTATAAAGCGAACACCACAGCAGCAGGTAGACGGGCTGCCATGAGCCATACCGCAGCTCTGGACAATGATGACGATATGTGCGACGCCGCCTTTGAGCGGGCCGGCATCATCCGTATCGATCACTTACAGGACTTTGTGACCACCGCCAAGGCGTTTGCTCTGCCGCCTATGCGTGGCCCGCGGATCATGGCCATGAGTCCGGCCGGAGGACTGGCAGTGACCATGGCCGATATCTGTGAGCAGCAGGGATTCACTTTTGCCGATCCCGGCGAAGACGTGTATCGCGAACTGACCGAGATCGCCAATGCCGGCATCATCTCTCCTGGTAATCCTCTGGATATGGGCGACATCTATCGGATCGACAAATTTCCGGCCATTTTCAGCCGGATGCTGGCCAGTGACCAGGTCGACGGTGCTGTTTTTGTCAGCCAGTGGCCGCGGATGCCCAAGGACGGCACAGATGTGTTCACCGCCATGTTCAACACCGACATTTTTCTGGAAACAACCGGAGCCATCCGTTCCGCGGCCAAACCGCTGGCCATGGTCCTGTATGGTCATGGACCCGCACTGGCCACCAAGAAGCAAGAGCTGGCCATTCCGATTTTTGACGGTCCGGAAGAAGCTCTTGTAGCCCTGAAACGGCAGATGACGTATTATGCCCACAAAGCCGAGGGCTCGTTCATCCCGACCCCGGTAAAAGATCTCGATCCGTCAGCAGCCCACTCATGGTTGCACCACCGCCATGGTGATATCGGTGAAGAGATACTGGAACTACTGGAGCAATACGGTCTGCCCGGTCCTCGCAACGGTGTGGCGGCAACTGCGGCGGAAGCGGCGCAAATCGCCACGACCATCGGCTACCCGGTGGTGATGAAAGTCATTTCTCCCGAAGCCCTCCATAAAAGTGAAGCTGGCGGAGTGCTCACCGGCATTGCATCGGCAGCGGAAGTACACCACGGTTTTGCCCGGATAGGTGACAACCTCAAAAACTACCGGCACAATGCCCGCTGGCATGGGGTACGAATCGCTGCCATGGCCGGCGATGGGCACGATTTCTTCATCGGAGGGCTTCGTGATCGGGCCTTCGGACCAGTGGTCGTTTTCGGCCTTGGCGGCATCCATATCGAGATTTTCCGCGATGTGCAGCGGGTACTCTGCCCGTCATCAGAGCGAGAAATCCTGATGAAACTGCAACGATTACGTGCATGGCCAATCCTCACCGGTGCCCGGGGAGGATTGGCCATCGATCCCGCGGTGCTAGTCGATGCAATCCTCAGGGTTTGTCATCTTCTGGTCGATTGTCCCCGAATCGAAGAGCTCGACCTCAACCCGGTGCGTCTCCTTCCGGATGCCCGCCTGATGGTTCTGGATGCCCGCATGCGCCTCCAACAGACCTGAAGGGTGGCATCCTGCACAGGGTACATGTTGAACGATTTTCCTACCCGGGTCTTTTTTTCAATGTTCACCAGGTGCAAGTAAAAAACTGCATAACCTGGAAACCGGAACCGTTTACCAAGACAACGGAGTACATCATTTATGCCTGATCGACCCATTCCTCAAGCGTATCAGCTTCTCTGGGACCACGAAAACCAGTTCGCCTATGCGGTTGCCAAACAGGTCCTGCAAAAACCTGCCATTTCAGTCTGGCTTATCTTCATACCTATCCTTTTTCTTTATTATGCCCATAAAATTCAACAGTACAAGGCCGGTGTCCATGATTTTGGCAAAGGTTTGGTCCGGTCAAAAATTCTCGCTCTGGATTCGGCATTGGAAGAATGGCAAAGCGGGGGCAAGGATAAAGAATATCTCCAGGCCTTTGTGTCCAAAGACCTGGAAAATTCGCCCAACGTCATGCGGGTACGCGACAAACAGATCGCTGAAGTGGAACTGCTCAAGACGCATTACAGCAAACTGCTCCGTCAACAAGGGACAACCCCCGGCACGCTGATCAAAAAAACCTACAAAACCAGTGCAGGATACCGCCAATTTCTCGAACAGATCTATACGGCTGAAAACGAAGTCCACGATGCGGTGCTGCGGGCCTACCACCCCAGCGAGGAAGCACAGCAGGTCACCAGGAAAATGCAGAAGATCATCAGGATGTTACGTGAGGAGGAAGTCCGGACAATATTCGGTAGCTGAATACGGCAGGTGCAGGGTCCATTCGGCTGACCATTCATTGTCCCCGTTTGGGACACTGGCGGCAAAATGGTGCCGGTCGGCCGGCAACCAGATTGTTGCGAAATTGGCTAT